>DATLZR010000090.1 GCA_035573895.1 Blastocatellia bacterium
CCTGCTCCGCTGCCGTTGCGACATCAACGACCGAGACCTCCCACCACCTCTCACCGCTGCTGGAAAGCTCCTGGTCGCTCCGGACGTAGGCGATCTGCTGGCCATCGGGAGACCACCGAGGCGCGTAACACCGCTGACGAGTGTTGGAGATATGAGAGAGCTGCCGCTTCTGGCCATTGCTCACCACCACCGTCCAGAGATTGGATGCGCCGGAAACCGACGAGCAGTAGGCAATCTGCTGGCCGTCGGGAGACCAGGCGAAATCGGACCCGATGCGCCGATTGTAGGGCGTGACATAAAAACCGCTGAGGTTAATTCCCCCCTGCGTCACCGGACGCGGGTTGCCACCGACGGCGGGAACGAGCCAGATATCCACGGCTCCCGCCGAATGACGGAGAAACGCCACCTGCGTCCCATCGGGTGACCAGCGCGGATCAAATCCATCGGTCGCAATCTCAATTTGTTGCCCGGGACGGCGGAGCGACCGGATGATAATCTGCGATCGAGTCAGGTCCCCTCCCGCGCCCTGATCTTTCTTGGCCTGAAAGACAACGCTTTCGCCATCGGGAGAGACATGGGGCCAGAGTTCCAGGCCGACTTCCGTGGTGACCTGAGATTCATCGGGGCGATCAGCAGTCACCAGCCACAAGTCTGATTCCTCTTTCGATCCGTAAGTGAGAATCCGCGAGCCGTCACGGGATACATCGGAAACGAGACTATCGCCTTCGCCCAATGTCACCTGGAGGGGAGTGGAGGAGTTCACCGTCACCAGACACGTCTGAAACAAACCGTGACGGTAGGAGCTGTAAAGGATCCGTCGGCCATCTGGATGCCAGATGGGATTGCGATCTTCAGCCGCATCGTGAGTGATCTGAAGGGGATTCTGTCCGTTGAGGTCGGAGATCCAGAGATCGGATTGCCCGTTGCGTTGATCCACATAAACGATGCGATCCTCATCGGGCGAGAGACCGAATTCATGAGCCCGATCAGTGGAGGGATTGAAGGAAGTGATCTGGCGAACCTCTCGGTCAGCGAGCGAGAGGGCAAACAGGTTGAATCTCATCTCAAAATAGATGGCGTTGCTTTTAGCCGACCACAGTTTCAGATCGGGAACCAAACCGGGCGCCGGTCCGAGGACTTTCACCAACATCGGCGTTCCCCCCAGAGCCGGAATCGTCCAGATGCCCAGTTGGCCGCCACGATCGGACACAAAGGCGATGAATTGTCCATCGGGTGACCATATCGGATAGAGGTCTTGCCACGGGTCCGACGTGATCTGAATGGGCTCGCCCCCGCTGATCTGCTTGACCCAGATATCCCGATCTCCTCCTCGGGTCGAGGAAAAGACGATGAAGTTCCCATCGGGGGAGAACTTGGCGCGACTTTCAAACGCCGTCTCCCGCCGTTCGCCTTTCCAACTGACAAGCGTCACCCGTTCGAGCGACTGAAGATCAATCGCCGGTCTCTCCACTTGCCGGGAGCGATACCAGAGGATCCCACCCAGGGCGAGAAGCAGGCTCACCGCTGACACCGCCAGCCAGGACTGCCGAAAGCGACGGGTGCGGACGTCCGAATGGGTCCACTGAGTGATTCGCGTCATGCCGGAGAAGGCGCGGAGTCGGCTGAGGCTCAAGCCCTTTCGCTCGGCCAGAGCGATGAGCGCCTGCTTCATCTCGGCGGCCGATTGAAATCGGTCGTTGGGATCTTTGCGGAGAGCCTTCCTCACAATGCGTTCGAGTTCAATGTCTATGTCCGATCGCTGCTGGCTGAGCGGCGGAGGTTCATCGTGGAGAATGGCATGCAAGGTGTCAACCGTCGTGGCCCCTGCAAACGGGGTCTTCCCGGCGAGCATCTCGTAAAGCACAATGCCGAGAGAAAACAGATCGCTCCGTCCATCCACCGGTTCGCAGTGAATTTGCTCGGGCGACATGTAGCGCGCCGTGCCGATCACCATGCCCCCCGTCGTCAAATCCGACGTCTCGCTACCCCCTCCCTCTGAGGGGGAGAACGGGGGCAGTTGCTTCGCCAGCCCGAAATCGAGGACCACGGCCATCTCGCGCTCGTTGATGATGATGTTGGACGGCTTGATGTCTCGATGAATGATTCCCCGAGAGTGAGCCGCTTCTAACGCATCGGTGATGTCGAGAGCAAAACCGAGAGCCGTCTCCACCGGCAACGGACCGCGATCGAGAATCTCCTTGAGCGTGATTCCCTCGATATACTCCATGACGATGTAGGGGCGATTATCCTGCTCGTTCACCTCGTAGATGGTGCAGATATTCGGATGAGAGAGACTCGATGCAGTTTGAGCTTCCCGAAGAAATCGCTGCCGGGCCACCGGATCGCGCGCCAACGTGGATGAGAGAAACTTGATCGCTACCGTTCGTCCGAGTCGCAGATCAACGGCCTTGTAGACCTCGGCCATGCCGCCACGCCCGATGAACCCCGTGATTTGATAATGGGCGACCGTCGTCCCTGCTTCAAACTCCGACATGTTCCCGTGCGTACCCTCTCCGCGACCGACCTGCAATCAGAGTGCCTTCGACACTCTGACCCTTGCTCCCCCTTTGACAGGTTCCCGCTTCCGAGCAATGATGAAAAGCGGCCTAATCATACTCGAAGGGGAGCGATAATTCAAAGACGGAAGGGTCAGCGGTTCTTTTACGGGGGGAAAGCGTGAGTTTTCCCATCGGGGCAGTCACCGGTAGGCGATGCGCCTGCCGACACTCAGAGACGACACCTTCACACTGCCCGTTTCATCGAGCCAGGGATCGGTCTGAAGCCGATTCGTTATCGAGGCCAAAGAGTCCTCGGCGTTTGGAAACAGCAAGCTGGGCTCGGTGAACAATCCTTGGGATGCGGGCGCGCCGTCATTCCCTCTCGGGGAGATATTCGACGATCTTGCCCGCGAGAGCCGAGGCCGCCACCGTCAGCGGACTGGCCAGATAGAGCTGACCGGGGCCGCTGCGTCCGGGGAAGTTTCGATTCTGCGCGCTGATGGCGACTTCATCAGGACGCACGGTCGCTCCCGGACCGGCATTGATGCAGGCCCCGCAACTCGGTTCGATCACAATGGCTCCGGCCTTCTGGAAGATCTCCAGATAGCCGCGTTGCCGACAATACTCGCGCACGTCCTGCGACCCAAACTGAATGTAGAATCGCACATCGGGATGAACGCGCCGTCCGCGTTTCACCGCCTCGGCGAGAACGCGCGCGTACATGTCCATATCCTCTTTCTTCCCGGCGGTACACGAGCCGCCATAGGCGATGGTGATCTTCACCTCATGGCCGAGTTCGGAGACAAACAGACCGTTGCCCGGATCGCCGGGCAGCGCCACCATCGGTCGGAGTTGCGAAGCATCGAGTTCGATGACCTCGGCGTATTCGGCCTCCCGATCGCTTTCCAGTCCCTCGACGAGTCGTTCGGCTTCCGCTCGTGACAGGCCGCGCCGCTGCACGAGGAAATCAACGGTCTTTTGATCGGGAGCGACGATGCCGGTGAATCCTCCGATCTCCGCCGCCATGTTCGTCAGCGTGGCCCGTTCATCAATGTCAAGCGCCTCGACGGCCTCACCGGCATACTCGATGATCTTGCCGATGGCTTTCCCGCTCCGGACGTAATCGAGATGCAGGATGGCCAGGACGAAATCCTTCGCCGTCACGTTCTCCGGCTTGCGTCCGCGAATGACGATCTTGACCGATTCGGGGACGCGCACCCGGACATCCCGTGTGATCCAGGAGTTGAAGAGATCGGTCGTCCCGATGCCGAAGGCGATCGCGCCGATGGCTCCCGAATGGGGTGTGTGCGAGTCCGATCCCACGATGACCTGACCGGGCAGGGCATAGCGTTCGAGCACGATGCTATGACAGATGCCTTCGGAGCCTTTGCGGTCGGTGAGTTCGCCGTGATACCGAATTCCCTGTCGCCGGGCAAATGCTTCCTGCTTGAGCTTGAGCTGGAGGGCGAGATCAAGAAGTCCCATCGCCCGTCGCTCCGGCGGCATCACATCGTCGAGGAACGTCAGATGATCCCGGAACAGCAGGATGGACTGGGGATCGGCGACCGGTTGGTCCGGTCCGACATATTTTTCAAAGAAAATGGCGGCCATCGGAGTCACGTATTCGTGGCTGAATCGGAGATCGGCGCGAACGAATCCGGCATCGCCCGGTTTCACCGCTTGAACCCCGACTCGGTTCTCGGCCAGATCCACGACCAGGTGACGCGCCAGGATTTTCTCGCCGAGGGTCATCGGTCGCGGAGGCGTCGTGATCGGTGGAACGACGGCGCGCCCCTGGAGCCGCGCGACGTTGAAGGGAAAAAGTCCCCCGTATTCGATGATCTGTCGGGTGATTTCATCCTCTCCCTCGGTGAAAGCGCTCAGGGGAATCTCCCGACCGGAGCGAATCGAGGTGAGCAGATCGAAGTTAGTCGTCGTCAGCAGGCCGAGATTTTGACAGTTTTGTTTGTAGATTCGTTCAATATTTTCCGCCACCACGACGCGGATTCCCGCGCACATCTCGGCAAACGGCGATTGTTCCCGACTGCTCCCTTTCCCTCGCCGTTTGCCCGAAACGGAGGCGACGAAGCCGCCGCGCTTGACGTCTCCCCGCCCGATGGGGAGCTGGCCTCCCGCCTTCAGCCCCGTGTAGGGAAACTCGCCGAGCGTCTCATCGAAATAAAAACAGATGTGGGCCGGCGTGATTTCATCGGTGGAAATATCATCCCGGAGCTTGATCGAGGGATCCCACTGAAGATCTTCTCCTGCGAGTTGCCGTCGGATCAGGTCGGGATCTTCGGTCAAAAAGAGGATCCGCCCGCTCAGGCGAACGGTCTCGGGGCGTTTCGTCACAGTTCGATGCAGCAAACTCTCAATCATAGGAACTCCTTCACCGCCCGGTGCGATGCACGCCGGTGTCGGGCGGGTTTTCGAGTCCGCGACCGATCACGGATGAACGTGGATGGGGCATAGCGGTCACCTCTGCCCGTGCTCCTCCCCGGTGATCTTCCCCTTTAGAGGCTCGCATACGCTCGAGGCTCGTAGGCGGGATCAACGTCTGTCGGATAAGAACCGGTGTAACAGGCCGTGCAATAGCGCGTGTCCTCCGGATCACCGCAGGCTTCGAGCAGCGACCGGTAGCTGAGATAGCCGAGACTGTCGGCTCCGACGAACCGGCGAATCTCCTCGACCGACATTCGAGCGGCGATCAACTCTTCTTTTTTGGGCGTGTCAATGCCGTAGTAACAGGGCGAGAGCGTCGGAGGGCAACTGATGCGCAGATGAACTTCACGGGCACCGGCCGAGCGGACCATCTGAACGATTTCGCGACAGGTCGTTCCCCGCACAATCGAATCATCCACCAGAACGACGCGGCGTCCGTCGAGCAGCTCGCGGACGGGATTGAGCTTGACCTTCACCCACAGATTGCGGATCGTGGCGCGCGGTTCGATGAATGTTCGCCCGACATAGTGATTTCTGACGAGGCCGAAGACAAACGGGATGCCGGATTCGCTGGCATAGCCGATGGCCGCCGCGACGCCCGAATCGGGGACCGGAACGACGACGTCCGCCTCGGCGGGATGCTCGCGGGCCAGGAGCCGACCCAGTTGATACCGCGATTGGCTCACCGGCCGTCCAAAAATGATGCTATCGGGCCGGGAGAAGTAGACGTGCTCGAAGATGCATTGTGTCGGCCGCCGACGCGGGAAGGGGAAAAGGGACGTCATCCCCCCTTCATCAACGACGATCATTTCGCCCGGCTCGACATCGCGGATGAGCGTCGCGCCGATGAGATCGAAGGCACAACTTTCAGAGGCAAACACCACCGAGCCGTCGAGCTGTCCGAGAAGCAGCGGGCGAAACCCGTGAGGATCGCGCACGGCAATCAAACAGGAGGGCGTGGCAAAGAGCATCGAGTAGGCTCCATCGAGCGTCGTGAGGGCCTCGATGATGGCCTCAACCAGTTGAGGCTTGCGCGAGCGGGCAATCAGATGCAGCACGACTTCAGTATCGCTGGTGGATTGGAAGATGGCCCCCTCCTTTTGGAGCAGGCGCCGCAGCCGCAGTGCTCGTGGCATGTTCCCGTTGTGGCAAACGGCGATCTGGCCGGCGTGATACCCCACCAGCATCGGTTGCGCTTCCCGCAGGCTCACGTCGCCGGCCGTCGAGTAACGAACGTGACCGATGGCGCTTCGGCCGCTGAGTGAGGCGAACGTTTCTTCGGTGAAAATCTCACTCACATAACCCATGCCTCGCACGACCGTCATCTGCTGTCCGGTCGCGACGGCAATTCCCCCCGATTCCTGTCCTCGATGTTGAAGCGCGTAGAGCCCAAAATAGGTCAGCCGAGCAGCTTCCTCATGATTGTAGATGCCAAAGATGCCACACATTCGCTACGGATACCCTCACGTGATCGCACCGATCATTAGACCCACCTTTTATTACAACTCCCAGCAAATGTCAACGGTATTGTTTGGAGTCCTCCCCCCGTTTGTGCTTGCGCCGGGTGTATTCTCCGGCCATAATCCCCTCGCAATTCCGAGGGAGGAACAACGATCATGATTAAGTGGGATCGGAACCGAAAGTACGCTCGGACTATCCTGGAAGCTATCGGGCTGACGCCGCTTGTCCGGCTCAACCGGATCACGCAGGGCCGGCGGACGGAAATCTTCGTCAAACTGGAGTTTCTCAGCCCCACCAGTAGTTTGAAGGATCGGATTTATGCTTTCATGATCAGCCGGGCGGAGAAGCGCGGGGAGTTGCGACCGGGCATGACGATTTTGGAATGTTCCACCGGCAATGCCGGAATCTCCTGTGCGCTGGTGGCCGCCCTGAAGGGGTACCCCTGCATCATCGTAATGCCCGAAGGCATGAGCGAAGAACGAAAGAAAATGATTCGAGCGCTGGGAGCGGAATTGGTCTTTACGCCGGGAGGAGAATCCGATGTGGACCAGGCCCTCCAGAAACTCGACGAGATTCGCCGCCAGAATCCTGATCAGTTCTGGGTGCCGGGACAGTTTGACAATCCCGATAACATTGAAGCCCACTTCAAAACAACGGGACCGGAGATTTGGGAGCAGGTGGGAGGGCAACTTGATGCGTTTGTGGTGACGGTCGGAAGCGGCGGTTCCCTCACCGGCATCGGACGTTATCTCCGCCGCAAGAGTCACAAGATCAAAATCTACGCGGCTGAGCCGGCGGAGTGCCCTTTGCTGTCGCGTGGACAATGGGGAGTGCATCGCATCGAGGGGGTCAGCGATGGATTCATCCCGCGCGATCTCGACCTGAGCCTGCTCAACGGCGTCATCGTCATCAGTTCCCAGGACGCTGTTGACATGGCCCGGCGGCTCGCCCGCGAGGAAGGGATTTTCTGTGGCCTCTCGTCAGGGGCCAACGTCGCCGCAGCGGTGAAACTGGCGCAGCATCACCCGGAGATCAAACGCATCGTCACCCTCATCGCCGATACCGGCGAGCGCTATTTCTCGACCGAACTGTGGGGAACGCCCAAGAAACTGACATCACCGAAGCGGGAACGTTCGCTCGACGCCTATACCCGCGAACAACTGGAGATTTATCAGTCCACCTGGGAGATTATTCCATAGCATTGAGTCAGGGACATTTGATCGCTTCGCTTTGTGACGCAGGCTTTCCAGCCTGAGCATCTTTCGCAGACTGGAAAGTTTGCGCTACTTTGGCCTCGTTGTGGTGCCGGCGTTGTGGCATAGCTTTTTCAGCCAGCGCATGTTCCCGCAGACTCGAAAGTCTGCACCACTTTCGCCTTCCAGCCTGTCGCTTTTTCTCAATCAGTCGAATGAGCGATAGGCCCCGTTCAGCAATTGTTCTCGAAAAATGAGAGAAGCAATTAGCCCGCTCGTCTCTGTCAAGCATGTCCATAACGGGATTGGATAATTTGCGGTGTCCTGATGAGTGAGTCGGTGACCTTGAGTCAGATTTGTATTTGCTCATTGAAGCACAGGCGGTATGGCTTGTCGTCGCTGGTGAAAATCCCCGGGTGGATGTACAGGCGCTCTATCGGCCATTGCCGGAGTGTGTCCTGAATTAGTGAGGCGAAATTAGAGATCGTCCCTGAATGGGGGAGAGGTATGAGGGAGGAAGTAACTTGACGTGGACGGCCGGCGAACCTCCGGATTTTTGTGGACGAGAGCGCCCTGAAGCGAACTGCCTCCGCCACATGGCTTCCACGAGGACTGTCCATCGGCAGCTCAAAGAACGGACTGGAGGTGGCCTCCGGGTTGATCTCGGGCGGGCGTCTCTGAACCCACTTGCTGACCACCACGCGCTGCGCTCTCGATAAGGGCTTCAACGGGGGACGGTCCCTCCAAGCAAGGGGATCGCCGGTGGCGAAGAGTCACGTTGGCAGGGGAATACGGCTTATGATCTTGACCGATGGCGTGGGGAGTCGGCTGGCAGTGCAGCTGGAGAAGGCTTGCTTGCCGGAGGTCACGGGCTCGACCCGACGCGCGCCACTGGGCGCCTTCGCGCAGCTCGCAAGCGAGGCCAAGCTCCAGCCGGGGATCGGTGATGACAGCAACAGTGTCTGCGCCCTTGCGCGAGGGAGGCAACCGATTCTTGCCGCCCCGCTGCGCCAGCTCGGGCGCTACCCCCAATACTTTCGGAAGCGCCGACGGTGTGGACGCCGATGGATCAAGGAGCGCAACCAGTGGGGACGGTAGAATTTCCTCCCTCCGGTCATTGGCTCTGGACGATCGGCCCCCATCCTTGCTGCTTTGGTTGAGCCTGTGTCTCCATTACTTTGAAAAAAGATTTTGGGATGATTCCTGGCTTCTGCTGAGACGTCGGTGCTGCTTCGGATTCCCCGTGCGTGCTTGTCCAGGAGGTCGAGAGGCTGAGACGACAGCTTAAGCTCTCTGTCCTGGGGTCTGACGCCGGGTAGGATGTGACTGTTCTTGTCCATCGGCCGCGTACATTAATCAGCCGATGGTGCACTCAGTCAGGCTTCTCCCACCAGACCTCCAGTTCATAGCGATCGGAGCCGCTCTTTTTATCCTCGATGCGAATGGTGGCGGTGAAATTGTTCTCGCGTGTGGGCTGCTCGATCACCTCCACTGTCCCGCGACCTCGAATTTTGCGGACGGTGACCGTCACCGGTTCGGTCGGCAGCGGTCGCTCCAGGCGAAATCCCGTCTCCACGATGGGGAATCCTTCTTCGTGAACGACCCAGACCTGCCCGCGGCGAATGCGGAGCAAATCGCGACCGTCCACCCGACCCCACCAGCGCAGGTCGGGCCGGGGAGTCTCTGACGTTTCACCACTTCTCGGCTGATTCTGCGTGACCTCTACCGGCAACGCACCGCTGACGCGCCGGGAAAAGAGAAGACGGTCCGCCGCCCGTCCCCATCCTGAGGCATTGATCGAAAAGGACGAATGCAGTCCCAGGAGGAGAATCGCGCAGCAGCACAAACGATGTCCTCTTCGTCTCATCGCACTCGCTCCTTTCTCTCGAGGCCGGCCTTCTCCGAGTGAGATGCGGGCTCATCGTTCGGGCGTCTCGGTGAGAGTATCCAGCAGCATCTTCCAGTCAAACCAGCCTTCTTTGCCTTTGATCCATTTCTCGAACCAGTTGAATTCGGCGACCATTTTCACCATCTGGTAGCGGGGCTCGGTCAGACTGTGGGGCATGTTGGGATAGATGATGAACTCCGTGGGAACGCCGAGCTTTTTCAGCGCCATGTGCAGTTCCTCGCTTTGCGGGCGCGGCACGCGCGGGTCATCCGAACCGACGTGAATCAATGTCGGCGTCTTGGCCCGCGTGATATAGCGCAGGGGCGATACCGCCACATAGTGATCCCAGTTGGTGTAGGGCGTACCCTTGAAGTAAAACTCCCGCGGCACCTGAACATCCGTCTGAGCATACATCGAGATCCAGTTGACGGCGCCCGCCCCACTGGAAATCGCTTTGAAGCGATCGGTTGATACGAGCGTCCAGTTGGACCAGTGACCTCCGGCACTCCAGCCCATCATTCCCAATCGGTCGGGATCGGCGATGCCCTGAGCGATGAGGTAATCCACGCCGCTCATGATGTCCTCGTATCCCTGACGGAAATAATCCCCGGCGATTTCCATCTTGAACTTCTCGCCGTAGTTACTCGATCCGCGGTAATTGGGCTGGAAGACGGCATAGCCGTTGGCGGCGTAGATATGAACGTAGGTGCCGTAGCTGCCGGAAAAGGAGTTCATCACCGCAGCCGCCGGTCCACCGTGAATCTGAACGATCAGCGGGTATCGTTTCCCCCTCTCGTAACCGATGGGTTTGATGAGAATTCCTTCGACCATCGTCCCATCGGTGCTCTTCCAGCGGATCGTCTCGTACTGGCCGAGGGCGATCTCCCCGATCTGAGGATTGGCGTTGGTCAACCGCACCCACCGCGCACGAGATCCCACCGTCGCCAGCGTCGCGGCATAGAGATCCGGCGGGCTCTGCGGATCGGTGAAAGTGAGGATGAGTAACCCGCTATCATCATCGCGCGAGACCGATTGGACGACCCCCGCCTCTTTCGTCACAGCCGTGACGCGACCGGTCTCCAGCGAAATGGCATAGAGATTCATCGTGACGCCCACCCCTTCGGTGAAGTAGATCGTCCGACCGTCGTCGCTCCAGAAACTGATCGTCGTATCGCCATCGAAATCGGTGGCGATTTTCTTGACCGATCCTCCCGATACGGGCGTGACGTAAATCCGCTGGTTGCGCATGTAGGTGAATTCATCAGGGGCGACGAAAGCGAGGACGCGACTGTCGGGAGAGAAGCTGAGCATCGCTTCGCTCACGCGATTGTTCGTCACCCGAGTGACCTGGCCGCTGGCAATATCGAGAAGATAGACTTCTGCTTCTTCTCCGGTGGCATACCGATTCGTTGACGCGCCCCGAAAGGCGATCGTCCGATGATCTTTCGAGATGACGAAGGAGGCGACCGTATAGTCCTCTCCTGACGTGAGCCGCTTCTCTTGCTTCGACTCAATGGCGATGCTCCAGAGGTGAAGCGGGGGTCGCGGGGCATCAACGATCCGCACATCGAACTTCTTCTCCCGTCGTTCGCGGTCGAGCGGGTCCCTCCGGTCGGGAGAAGTGAAATAGATCGTCTGGCTGTCGGGGCTCCACTGCCAGGAGACGACACCGGTGGCATGTTTGGTCAAGGGGATGGGGCCTTCGGCATCAAACCGCGCCGGCAAAAGCCACAGTTGCCGCTCGTCCTCTCGGCCAGCGAGATAGGCCAGCCACTTCCCATCCCGACTGAACGCGAACGACACGACGCCCTCTTTCTCCTCGGTCACCCGTCGAGCTTCGCCGCCATCCGGCCTCAGGAAATAGATCTGATTGCGTCCGTCGCGGTCCGAAAGAAAGGCGAAGAACGATCCATCCCGCGCCCAGGCCGGAGAGGTCTCGTTTTTGTCCCTGGTGAAGGTCATCTGACGCGACGGCCCTCCAGATGTGGAAACGAGATAGAGATCGGTGAAGTTCTTCCCCGCCTTCCAATCGGGAACCGTCAGCACATAAACCATCGAGCGCCCATCAGGAGAGAGCGCATGCGCTCCGACCGATCGCATCGTGACAATGTCCATGAAGGTCATGGCCCGTTTGGTCGGTTGCGCCGTCTGCATGCAGATGACGACCGACGGCAGCAGCATGGCCGAAAGCAATCCCAGACAGCGAACGCGTGTTTGTTTCCTCATCTTCTTTCCCTCCCTCGGAAATACTCTGGAGCGCACGTCCCCGACCTGCGTCTTAGCACCGAAAGTCAGGCCCACTGGAAGCGGGCGCTCCCAGGTTTTTCAACCTTCGTGGTGTGCGTCGGCCCATGGGTGATTCCCTCGAAACAATCTCCCGGCGGATGGAGAGGTTCCAGCAGACCACTCATGAGTTCGCCCTTTCCATCCGTTGGCGAACGCATTTTCCCTCTTCGTGGCGTGCGCGAGGACATGGCCGATTTCTGCGGAGGCGTCGCCCCGTCTCTGCCGCCTGCTCGTGGACCGGATAGTATCGGTTTCGGGCGGCAGCGCTGGCGCCCGGGAAAAGCTCTTGCGCGGGCGGAGTCCCTTTTCGGCTTTGAGAGAGCGCAGACACCTCCTGCGAGAACCCACTGCTCCCGGCGCGGTCAGAAATGAGAGCCCGTCTCGCCCCCACCTTCTAGCTTTCCGCGAAGGCATAGAGAAAGGCCACGGCGGATTTTTCGCAGTCGCGGAGTCCCTCGACCTCAAAGTACTCGTTGGGCGCGTGCATGAGTCCACCGCGACCGAGACCGGAGATAACGACCGGCAGACCGAGTGGCGGTCCGTTGAATACCACTTGAGGAGCGGACGCTGGCCAGAGGGGAACCGCTCGAGGGGTCGTCCCCAGTTCGCGTAAGGCGCGAAGGGCCGCTTGAGCCACCGGCGTACGGACGGATGTCTTCGCCGCTCCATATCCGCTGAGCACCCGAAGTTGCACGTCCTCGTATCCGTGCCGGTCGAGCTGTCGCCGAACCTTCGTGACGATGTCAGAAACGGTCATCTCCGGCACCAGGCGAATATCTATTTTACACTGCGCTCGCGCCGGAATAATCGTTCTGGTTCCCGAACCAACGGAACCAGCGACCAATCCGGCAATATTGACGGAGGGAGAAAAAATCAACTCGCGGACGAAATTCTCCCGCTTCAGATCGGATCGAAAGCGAGTGATCCCGTACATGGCTCCGAGGGTCTCCGGACCGAAGACATCGCTGAGTTGGTTGAGAAGGAGCTGGTCGTCCTCATCCGGCGGTATCGCCCGGTCGTAGAATCCCTCGATGAGGATGCGTCCCTGAGCATCGCGCAGGCACTGAAGGGCTCCGATCAATCGCCAGGCGGGATTTTCCACCACCGGAGCCATACCCGAATGAACGTCGGCGGGTTGCCCTTCGACCACCAGTTCGAGAAACGCCATACCCTTGTAGCCGAGAACGACGCAGGGATGGCCGGGGGCGAGTTCTTTCGGCATGTGATAGTAGACGGCCTCCGCCGCCTTCAATTCCTCGGCGTGGCGCTCGATGAAAAGGGGCAGATGAGGGCTGCCGATTTCCTCTTCCCCTTCGATGAGGAAGAGGAGGTTGACCGGCACATCTGCGGCAACGGCGAGGATGGAGCGAACTCCCTGGAGAAAAGCCATGAGTGGTCCCTTGGTATTATGGGCTCCCCGGGCGATGAGTCGGCCTTCTCGAATCTCGGCAGCAAAAGGGGGTGCGATCCATGCATCCAGTGGCTCGACCGGTTGCACGTCATACATCCCGTAGACCAGGAGCGTCC
>DATLZR010000091.1 GCA_035573895.1 Blastocatellia bacterium
TTACCGGGCGCACGCTGGGGGAGGAGAAAGTTCTCCACTATGCCTACGAACTCGAAGGCCACGCCGATAATGTGACCCCCTCGGTGATGGGCTCGCTTGTCCTGACGTGTCTGACCGAGGAGGGCAAGATCAAATACATTCGGTCGGACTGGCCCCGCGAGCTCAAGGTCATCGCCGTCGTTCCTTCGTTTCGATTGAGCACGGAGAAAGGCCGAGGCATCCTCCCCTCAGAGATTCCACTCCTTGACCGCCGGGTTCGGGCACCAAACGCCGGCCATCGGCATCCCCCTCGGGTACATCCCTGCCCGAAGACGAGTGCCCTCCGTCCCCGTCAGCGAGGAAGCTCAATCGGTTTGCCCGTCATGACCGGAGCCACCGCATGACGGCGGAGCGTCTCGTTGAGACGCGAGACTTCCTGAGCGAGAAACGTATTCACTTCCCCGATCTTCTTGCGGCACTCGCTCTGAAGCTCGGCGAAATACTCCCGTTGTGCCGGTGTGGGCGCGGCGTTGACGCCGTCAACGGCCTGGAAGAGGCTGCTCAGCTTTTGCGCCAGCTTGGGCCCCTGGGCGTAGGTGGGCAGGTTTTGCGGTCGCGTGAGTTCCCCGATGAGCGCCTCGATGCGCGTGATGGCGTCAGTGATGGCCTTTTTCACCTCGTCCGGCGGAGCGGGCGATTGTTCGCCGAGCCTCTTCTGCCGTTCCTCAAGCTGCTCTTTGAGGCTGTCGAGCGCCCTGAGCGCGTCGCTTGTGGCCGACTGCATGTCACGCAGAGCGAGCGTCATCTCGAACTGAGCGCGAAGATCCGCCTCCGGGACCGAGACCGTAGGATCGAGCCGAACGTCAACCGGTTGCTCGAGCGTCCGGGACCCGACGATCAATCTCACCGTGTACCGTCCCGGCAGAACCTGCGGCCCGCGCGGACCGCCGCCGAATTCGGTTTCGGCTTCGCTCGGCGGCCGTCGCAGTCGCGGCGACTCCACGCGCAAGTCCCAGGAGGTTCGGTTCACCCCTTTCTCTCGGGGGATCGTGGTCAGTTCCCTGATGACTTTGCCGCTGCCGTCGAGGATCTGAATTTTCACCGGCGTTTTCTCGTCGGGCTTCTCCTTGAGGTAGTAGCTGATGAGGGCTCCGTAAGGAGGATTGGGACCGGTGTAGACTTTGTTGCCGATGCCATAGCGAGTGAATCTCTGGGTGAAACGCAGCGCCGGACGAACGGCGAACAGATGCGCGTCGCTGGCGAGAATCTCCGGACTCATGGTCTGGATCGGCGTGGCGTCGTCGAAGATATAGATGCTCCGTCCGTGCGTGCCCAGAATGAGATCGTTCTCGCGCGGATGAACGAGGATGTCATGCACGGCGACGGTGGGCAGATTTTTCAGTCGCAGAGGAATCCAGTTCCCCCCTCCGGTATAGGAGACGAAGAGCCCCAATTCGGTTCCGGCATAGAGCAGATTGGGATTCTTCGGGTCCTCGCGGACGACGTGCACGTAGGCTTTGCTCGGGAGGTTGCCGCTGATATTGGTCCACTGCCGCCCGCCGTCGGTCGTTTTGTAGATGAGGGGACGAAAGTCATCCAGCATGTGACGGTCAAAGGCGACGTAGACGAGATTGGCCTGGTGGCGCGACGGCTCGATATGCGAGACCGGTGAATTCGGCGGAAGCCCCGGAATGTTCTTGATGAGATTGGTCCAGGTCTTGCCTCCGTCGGTCGTCACCTGAAGGTTGCCGTCATCGGTGCCGGCCCAGATCACTCCCGGACGCAGCGGCGATTCGGCCAGACTGATGATCGTGCAGTGAAATTCGGCGGTGGTATTTTCGTACCAGACGGGTCCGCCCGCCTCCTTTTGTTTCTCCGGATCATTGGTGGTCAGATCGGGACTGATGGGCTGCCAGGTTTTGCCGAAATCCGTTGACTTGAAGACGACGTTTCCGCCCAGATAGACGGTGTTCTTGTCATGAGGTGAGACAATCAGCGGTGTATTCCAGTTGAAGCGATATTTCAAGTCCTTGGCCGGGCCGCCGTCGTTGCGCTGGGCCTGAGGACTGACCACCTGCTGCTCCCGCGTGCGCAGATCCGTTCGCACGACATTGCCGCCCTGCGATTCGGAGAGGTAGAGGTCGGGATCATCGGCGTGATTGACGATGTGGAATCCATCGCCGAAGCTGACCATGCGCCAATCGTCGTTCAAAATGCCGGCGGGTTCGCGGGTGCGACTCGGCCCCGTCCACGCGCCATTATCTTGAAGCCCGCCGCTCACCCAGTAAAACGGCTGCCGGTTGTCCACCGAAATCTGATAGAACTGACCGAGGGGGATATTGTTGACGTACTCCCATGTCTCTCCTCGATCATAGGAAACGGCGATGCCACCGTCCTGCCCCTGCCACATCCGTCGGGGATTGAGCGGGTCAATCCAGAGGGCGTGATAATCCACGTGCGTGCGCTGCGAGATGCGGCGGAAAGTGCGCCCACCATCAATGGAGACGAACAACATCGAAGCGACGGCATAGATGCGGTTTTCGTCGGTCGGATCCACGCGCAGTTGGGTGTAGTAAAATCCCCGGGAGATGATGTTGGTCTCTCTGGAGACCTGACGGAAGGTTTCGCCGCCATCGTCCGAGCGGAAGAGCGTACCTTCTCTTGATTCCGCCAGGACATAGACGACCTGGGGATTGCTCGGCGCGACTTTGACGGCGATGCGCCCGAGGAGCTTGGGTAATCCTTTCTCCAGTTTCTTCCAGGTTCGTCCGCCGTCGGTGGATTTGAAGACGCCTCCGCGTTCGCTTCCGCTGCGATGCGTCCAGGGTTTGCGCTCGAAGTGCCAGAGCGCGGCGTAGAGAATGTTGGGGTTGGAGGGATCCATGTCGAGATCGGACGCCCCGTGCCGATCATCGAGGTAGAGGACTTTCTGCCACGTCTTCCCGCCATCGGTCGTCATGAAGACGCCGCGCTCCTCGTTGGGGCCGAAGGCATGGCCGAGCGCGGCCACGTAGACGATGTCGGTGTTCTGTGGATTGATGAGGATGCGGGTGATGCGCTCGGTCTCGCGCAAGCCCATGTGCTGCCACGTGCGTCCTCCATCGGTTGACTTGTAAACGCCATCGCCAAACGACGTGCTGTTGCGGGGATTTCCCTCGCCGGTGCCGACCCAGATGACGTCGGGGCTCCGGGGATCAAGGGCGATGTCGCCGATGGAGATCGTCGGCTGACGGTCAAAAATGGGCGTCCAGGTGACGCCGCCGTTGGTCGTTTTCCACAGTCCGCCCGAGGCCGAGGCGACGTAGACGATGTTGGGATTGCCGGGAACACCTTCGATATCGGTCATCCGTCCCCCCATATTGGCCGGACCGATCGCCCGCCATTCGAGCTGATCGAAGACGGCAGGATCAATCGCCGGACGCTGATCGGATTGACCGGTTCCAGTACCCGCTCGACCAACGAGCGACAGGATGAAAATCAGGACAAGTGTACCTGCGAGACTTTTCCAGCGTGGTGTGGGCATAGGTTCCTCCTCAAAATCTCGCGAAGTGGCGCAGGCTTTCCCGCCTGCGTTTTTTGTTGTAGCGCAGGCTGTCGCGCCTGGGATTTTTTTCGCAGGCTGGAGAGTCCGCGCTGCGTGAACATCAGTCCGCCACCGCCTTGGGCGATTCCGGCTGGAGCGCCTGGGTCGCCTCTCGCGGAAGAGTGAAATAGAAGGTCGAGCCCCGTCCGGGTTCCGATTCCACCCAGATGCGCCCTCCGTGACGCTCGACGATCTTCTTGCAGACGGCCAGGCCGATTCCGGTACCGGAGTATTCGCCCTTGCCGTGCAGGCGTTGGAAGATGACGAAAATTTTCTCGTAGTACTGAGGCTCGATGCCGATGCCGTTGTCGCGGACAAAAAAGACCCATTCGCTGTCACGGCCTTCGACGCCGATGTAGATCTCCGGTGTGCGTTCTCGATGGCGGTATTTGATGGCGTTGCTGATGAGGTTCTGGAAGAGCTGTACCAGTTGCGTCGTATCGGCCATCACCACCGGCAATCGTTCCCGATAGATCTTGGCCCGGCTCTCGGTGATGGCCACCTGCAGGTTGGCCAGCGCCCGTTCGACGACGGCATCGCAATCGGTGGGCTCGAAGGGTTTGGCCTGTGTCCCGACGCGGGAATACGCCAACAGATCGTTGATGAGCGTTTGCATGCGGGCCGCCCCATCAACGGCATACGCGATGAAGTCGTCGGCGTCGCTGTCCAGACGCCCTTTGTAGCGGCGCTGCAAGAGTTGCACGTAGCTGGCGATCATGCGCAGCGGCTCCTGAAGGTCATGCGAGGCCACGTAGGCGAACTGTTGCAACTCGGCGTTGGAGCGTTGCAGTTCGGCCGCCATCTGCCGCAGCTCTTCCGTCTTTTGCGCCAGCTCTTTCGTTCGTTCGGCGACTTTGCGCTCCAGCTCCTCGGCCCGTCGGCGCACCCGCGCCGTTTGCAGCCGATAGCCGGTATAAATGGCGGCGGCCAGAAGGCACGCGGCCAGAGCCATGAACCACCACCGCTGCCAAAACGGAGCGCGAATGACGAAGCGAAACCGGGCCGGTTCCGACCAGGGGCCGCGATACTTCTGGGCCCGCATTTCTAAGGTGTAGGCCCCCGGCGGGAGATTGGTGATGCGCAGCTCGCGGCCTTCGAGTCGTTGCCACTCGTCTTGAAATCCCTGAAGGCGATACTCGATGTTCACCTGCCGCTCATTGAGGAACGTCAGCGCCGCCACCCGCACGATCAGATTGTTGTGCCGGTATTCCAGTTCCGGAGACTCGGCGGCGGTGAAGGTGCGCGGGCCGAGCTGCAGCGTCAGGAATTCAACGGGTGGCGGGTCGCCTCCGGTCAGATCAAATCGCGGATCGTAGTGGCTCAATCCTCCGGCGGTGCCGAACCAGAGCGTGCCATCGCGGTCGGCGAAGAATCCTCCGGCGTTCGATTCATTGTCGGCGTAGCCTTCTTCCGTCCCGTAGTTGATGAACCGCTGGCCGTCGAACCGATCCACCCCGCGCGCCGTCCCGATCCAGAGGTTGCCGCGAGCGTCCACGCCGAGCGAATAGACGGCGTCATTGGCCAGGCCCTGCGCGCTCGTGTAGTGAGTGAAGCGCTGTCCATCGAATCGGGAGAGCCCGCTCGATGAGTGATAGCCCAACCAGATGTTACCGTTGCGGTCTTCGCAGAGAAAATACGGCTGATTGTTGGCCAATCCATCGGCGGTCGTGAACGTGCGCCAGCTCCGCCCATCCCAGCGCGACAGGCCGTTATCGCCGGAAATCCAGACCCACCCCCGGCTGTCAACCAAAAGACGCGGGTTGGAGAACGATTGACCTTCCACTATCACCGGCTCGAAGCGCGTGCCAACACGGCGGAAGACGCCTCCGGGTTGCGTGCCGACCCAGATCGTTCCCGACCGATCTTCCACGATGGAGACGATGCGCCCATAGGCATCGAGGGCCGGTTCTCGAATGAAGCGGGTTCCGTCATAAATCGTCAGGCCGGTGCGCGTCCCAATCCACAGGCGGCCATCGCGGGATTGATGAAGCGCCTGAATCTGCGTATCGGTTAAACCATCGGCCGCGGTGTAATTTCGCCAGGTGCGACCGTCGAAGCGGCTGAGTCCTCCGGTCGTTCCCACCCAGAGAATTCCCTGACGGTCACGGAGAATGGGCCGTACTGAATCCGATCCGAGCCCATCGGCCCGACCGTAGTTGGTGAATGCCCGACCGGAAAATTTGTAGAGGCCGCCATAGGTGCCGATCCACAGCACCCCATCCCGATCTTCCAGAAGCGCCCGCACATCGTTGTAAAGGAGTCCTTGACGTGCGCCAAGAAGCGTCAGTTGATCCTTCTCAATCCGGGCCAGCCCCTGAGGGGTTCCCGCCCAGACGATGCCGAACCGATCCACACAAAGCGTCACCACGGGGAGGCTCGTCAAGCCATCCTTCTGAGTGTAGGTTCGCATCAGGCGTCCCTGCTCGTAGACGCGCAGGCCGGCCGATTCCGACACCCAGAGTCGCCCTTTCTCATCTTCAGCAACGGTCCAGATTTGTTTTCCTGCCAGGCCGGCAGGATCAAAGACGGCGAATCGGTCCCCGGCGCGATAGGCCAGTCCCGCAGTCGTTGCCGCCCATACTCGTCCCGCCCGATCAACCATCAGCATGTTGACGGAGGCCGAGGGAAGACCATCGGAGGTGGTGAACGTTCGCCAGGTGCGACCATCGAATCGGCTGATCCCTTTGGCCGTCGCGCACCAGATCGTTCCATCCGGCGCGATGACAAGCGATGTCACCCGGTTATCTGCCAACCCTTCGGCCGGAGTGATGTTGGTGAACCGCTGACCGTCCCAGATGCTGACGCCGCTGAGCGTGGCCAACCACAACCGTCCCTGCCGATCCTGAGCGATAGCATTGACGTAGTCGTTGGCCATCCCCTGCTGCACGGTGTACACGACAAACGACAGTCCATCAAAGCGATTGAGTCCCGCTTGCGTTCCGATCCAGAGAAATCCTCTGCCATCCTGATAAAGGGCCTGGGCGACGGCCTGAGACAGACCATCGGCCGCCGTGTAGCGGCGAAAGGAGTAATGCTGGGCAGAAATTTCGGGGGCTCCCGCGATCACCCATCCGACCACGAACCACCCAATGAAGAGCAGACGCATCGGAACCACGCGTCTCATCCCGGCAGGTGTCGAAGCTCTTCGCCTCGCTTCCTGCCCGACCTTCCGTCCCATTGTGACCTCCATACCCGTTGAAATGTCGGCGTCTGCGGGGCGGTGGGAAATTGTAGGATGAGTCCCCCCAACGGTCAATGTGCTGGGTTTCGTGAGCACTTGTGGCGCAGGCTTTCCAGACTGCGCTTTTTTCGCAGACTGGGGAAAGTCTGCGCGACCTGTGGCGGTTTTTCGTTCTCCGTCCCCTCAGGCTTCGCGCAGCCACCGCAGGATCTCGCTTGCGCTCGGCCGCTTGCCGTACAGAAGTGACGCCGCGCGGAAAATCTTCGCCGCTCCCTTCACGGCGAAATAAACGCTCAACAGAAGAATCGCTGCCGATATGAAGAGATCGCTCGTTCGGGTCAGCCCGGCGCCGATCCGGAGCATCATCATCGTGGGCGCCGTCAGAGGGAAATAGGAAAGCCCCCGGGCCAGAGCGGAGTCGGGCGCTTGACCGACCGTCGGGAGGATGAAAACGGGAATCATGCTGGTGATCGTCCAGACGGCCGAGAGCTGACTGCTCTCCTGCACCGTGTTGCCGAGAACACCGGTGGCCGCCATCAAACTGGCAAAGAGCAGGTACCCCAGGAGAAAGAAGACGAGCGACAGGAGAATCTTGCTCACGCTGATGCTGGTCACCGCCAGAAGCGTCATGGCCGGGAGAAAGAGCAACACCACATAGACGGCGACCTGGAGAAGCCCGGCCGCTCCCAGACCGAGAATTTTCCCCGCCATGAGCTGTTCCGGCGTCGTCGAGGAGAGCAAGACCTCGATAACGCGGTTCTGTTTCTCTTCGGCCGTTCCCTGGAGCAGATACCCCGAGGAGAAAAAGATCGCCATCGTCAGCAGCAGGAACATTCCGAACGGACCGAGGAACCGTCCCAGCTCGCTCAGTTCGTCGCCGGCCGATTTGATCTCACCGCGGGCCGTCAGTCTCAGATGGTCGAGGTCCATCGGTGCAACAACGCGGTCGAACGTCTCTGGGCTGACGGACGAACGGACGAGGCTGGCCCGCAGCAGATTTTCGAGCCGGCTCCGGCCCGGCGTCCGTAGACTCTGAAAAAATCCCCCTTCGGGAGTATAAACGAGAACTTTTCCCGTCCTCCGATAGTCCTCGGTGATGAGATAGCACGCCGACAGGCGCCGGGAGCGAATATCCGCCAGCGCCTGTTCCAGAGACGAGTAAGCGACAAATGGCAGGGGGCGCTCCTCTCGATCCTGAGGGCCACGAATGTCGGTGAGCGGCGCTTGAGTCGGCTGAAGCTTTTCCATCAAACTCAGATCAACCACCGCCGCCCGATCCACGATGGCAATGGGTTTCTCGTCCGGCAGTGCGTCTCGTTTTTCGGCCCGGGCAAACAGAACGGGTATGGATGTTACAGCGATGAAAAAGAGAGGCATCCCGACGACGGCGAAGATGTATCCTTTGCGGGTGATGGTGGCGAAAAATTCGTATCGCGCGACGACCCAGGCTCTCTTCATCTCATCATTCCTCCCTCGAAACGGCTGCTCGGTCGTGCCCGCCCTTTTGCTCCGGCGGGAGGCACGCAATCGCCCGGCGCCGGAGATCAGCCCTGCACGACTTTGATGAAAATATCTTCGAGCGGCGTCGTCGCCTGCTCGAATGATTGGACCTCGATTCCCGACGCCACCAGCCAGGAGAGAAAGTCATGCGGGCGGACGCCGTCGCGGAGATAAACTTTCACGGCATCGTTCTCGGTCACCGTGCGAAGGACGAGCCCGCACGCGCGATAATCCCCCTCTGCCCGCACGAGCACGGCATTGTCGGAATACCGTTGTCGGATCTCGTCCAGAGGACCATAAAGCACCGTCTGACCCCGATGGATCATCAGGACGCGCTGGCAGAGCGTCTCAACATGATTCATCTGGTGCGTGGAGAGAAGAATCGCTTTTCCCGCTGCTGCTTGCTCGCGCAGGATGGTGCTGAGCAAGCGCGTGGCCACCGGATCGAGGCCGGTGAACGGTTCATCGAGAACGAGAATGGCGGGATCGGCCACGAGCGTTGCGATGAACTGGATCTTCTGCTGATTGCCCTTGGACAGCTCGCCGATCCTTCGGTCTTTGACATCCATCATGTCGAGTCGGTCGAGCCAGGCGAGGGCGCTCTGTCGGGCCTGCTGCTCGCTCATCCCCTTCAACTGAGCGAAGTACTGCAACAGCGTCAGCACCTTCTGCCGCGTGTAGAGGCCGCGCTCTTCGGGTAAATAGCCGATGCGATCCTTGTCCCGATCGCTCAGGGGGTGGCCGAAGACCTCGATGCGCCCGGCGTCGGGTCGGATGATGTCCATGATCATCCGAATCAGCGTCGTTTTGCCCGCCCCATTGGGGCCGAGCAGTCCGAAAATTTCCCCGGGGAAGACGGACAGTGAGACGTCCTTGACGGCCGTAACCGAATCGAACGTCTTTTGCGCCGACTGAACCGAAATGGCCGGCGTCGTCATAATCCTACCTCCTGAAGGAACGAGACTTGAACTTTCATTGACCGTTCACCTTCAGCCGAGCCATCCGCAAGAGCGAGCACTATACCACAGCTTGAAAAAACCGAACAATCTATCCGGGCGTTCCATCCCGCGCGCGGTCACGGACGGGGAAGTCGGCGCTAGGAAAAAAGCGATCCTTGTTCCGGTGGGACAGCTCCTCCCTGCCGCAGGCGATTGACCAAAAGGTGCGCCTGCCGCGTGGGTTCGGGCTGGCGATAGCCGGCGGTGCATCGCAGGACGAGCGCAATGGAACTCTCCAGGTCAATCTTGTGGCCCGGCGAGACGAAGACCGGACTCGTATGATCTTTGGTTCGAAGCGCCACGCCCACCACTTCTCCGCGATCAACCAGAGGCGTGTAGCTTCCGGCTGTCGGAGGGGGATCATCATAGTCGCCGACGAGGACGCTCTTGGCACAGCCGACCGCCGGAATATCCAGCAGCAGCCCGAGGTGACAGGCGATCCCCATGCGGCGGGGATGAGCGATCCCCTGCCCGTCGAGCATGATCGCATCGGGCTCGGTGCGAAGCTTCTCGCAGGCTTTCAGCAACGACGGCGATTCCCTGAACGAGAGCAGCCCGGGGATATAGGGAAAGCGGGCCACATCCTCAACAGTGGCTTCCTCGATGACGCGGAGATCGGGCAGCCGCAGCACGACAACGGCCGCGAAGACCCGATCCGATCCCTTATCAAAGGAGATGTCAGCGCCGGCGACGTGACGCACGCAACTCACGTCGAAAGGAGCGATGATTACCTGCTGCTGAAGCTGTCGCTGAAGAGCAATCGCCTCCGCTGGCGAAAGGTCCCACCGATGAAGCTGCCGAATCTTCATCTCCGGTCACCAGTTCTCCCGCAAGAGCCGGGGAAAGACGATGAACGCTTCGATATTTCTCCGCAGAAAGAGGGCTTGAAGAATTCCGATCATCACCCAGAGGAAATAGAGCGCCGTGACGATCTCCTTGACGGTGGTGGCGAGCGTCACCTCCGCGCCTGAGAAAACGAACTGAGCAAACCACAGTACGAAGAGGATGGCCGCTTCGTACCAGTGAAATCTCATATTGGCCAGAAGCACCATGCCCAGCATGGATTGAGAGATGGTGAGAAGAATCTCCAGCCGTTGATGCGCGTCGAATACAACCGGGTGAGGCCCCTGTCGGCTGAGGCCGTAGACGATCGGCAGCATGGCTGCCAGCATCGTCCACTGGTTGATGTTGGACGACACCATGTTCATGAGCGCCATCGAGGCTCCGCTGACCTTCCGCGCCCAATAAAAAGCGCTGACCTTTTCGGGAAATTCGGAGAGAAAGGGGGCGACCCACTGAACGAAGACGAAACTGGAAATGCCCAGAGTGAGGGCGAGAGCCAACATGCTTTCCAAAAAGGGGTGAGCGATGAAATAGAGGGCCACACCACCGACCAGGAACAGCGTCGAGATGATGGCGTTCCGTCGTCGTCGCCGCTGGCGCAGGATCCAGCGAGGAATAGCTTCGATGTCCTCGAGGCTCTCTTCTCCTTTGGGCGGCACCTTGTTGAGAATGAAGAGGTAGGTCAGGTACATGGCGATCAAGATGACGCTGTCGTACCACGCCAGCGTCCCCTTGTACCAGACAAACAGAAAGTAAAGGATGGGCACACCGAGTCCCACCACCTCGACCGAATGCTCCTTATCGAGCGTAATCACGCGAAGGGGTCCGTGGCCCTTGAAGCGACTGAAGAGCGCCGCCGTGAGATAGATCATCGGCCAGCCGAGTCCGACGAGCAGTCGCAGGCTGCCCGTGAGATTGGCGATCATGAGGTGAACTTTTTCGGGATCCTTACCGGCCTCCCAGGCGATGACGGCCTCGACGGCGAACTCGGGGAGCGTCTGAAGCCAGGCGACGATGGCGAGCGCCATGCCTTGAGAGATGAGGAACTGCGCCGCTTCAGCAGCCCAGGCGATGAGCATGGCTGCGGTGACAACGCTGGGAAACGTCCACAGCGCCGACGAGGCTTTTCCCGCCGTCAGTCCGACGCCCAGCGGCGCCGCTCCGAGAAGACCGGCGAAGGATTTTCTCTCCCTCGTGAGAGTCGTCTGGGCTTGTGCCGGAAGGTTCACACGATCTCGCGGAGTATCCATCATAGGTGCTCTGCTCCTTGAAGACAACGTCATTGCGCCACTTGAATCCCTCCGTGGAGGTTCCGTCATGAGGCTTCTGCTCCTTGAACAGGCAGGGTGAAAATATCGCGCTCGCGCTGCTGCGCGGAATGGCAGCGCCAGGTTCGATCATCCGGGGCGGGGAAATCGCTCCGATAGTGAGCCCCCCGACTCTCCTGGCGAAAAAGGGCCGCTCGGGTCACCAGCCGGGCGACGGTGAGAAAATAGCGGGTGGGAATCGTCAGGTCCGCTCTCTCCATCTCCGTGAGCGCCGTGAGCGCCCGCTGCAATCCGTCCTGATGACGGATGATCCCGACCTGCGACCACAGGATGTGTCGGACGGTGCGGGCGATTTCCGGGTCCAGGCTCCACTCGGAGGGAGCGTGCTCGGCGGCCCTCACCTGCGGGCCGGGTTGTCGCGCTCGATCAATCGCCCGGCGCGCGGCGCGCGCGCCAAAGACAAGCCCCTCGAGGAGCGAGTTGCTCGCCAACCGATTCGCTCCGTGAACCCCGGTGCAGGCCACTTCACCGGCGGCGTAGAGTCCTTCGATGCCCGTCCAGCCGTCGGTATCGGTTCGCACGCCGCCCATGAAATAATGAGCTGCCGGAGTAACCGGGATCGCGTCCCTGGCGATGTCAATGCCATAGTCTCGACAGGTGGCGTAGACGCGGGGAAATCGTCGTTGAAGGAACTTCTCATCGAGATGGGTGAGATCGAGATAGACGCAGTCGCTCCCGGTCTCCCGCATTCGCTCAAAGATGGCCCGGGCGACGATGTCGCGGGGAGCCAGTTCGGCTTTCTCATGAACGCGGAGCATGAAGCGATCCCCGAATCGGTCTCGTAAGATGCCGCCCTCGCCCCGCAAGGCTTCCGTCAGTAAAAATCGCGGTGCGCCGGGCAGGGCGAGCGCCGTGGGATGGAACTGAACGAACTCCATATCGCAGAGGATCGCGCCGGCCCAGTAGGCCATGGCCATGCCGTCTCCGGTCGCCACATCGGGATTGGTCGTCACGGCATAGACGTGGCCCGCGCCGCCGGTCGCCAGGATCACGGCGGACGCCGAGACGATCTGCACGCGACGGTGCTGCGTCTCCACATAGCGGACGCCTCCGCATCGTCCCTCTTCGACCAGAAGGTCCAGAGCAAGGGCATGATCAACGATCTGGACGCGTGGATGACCGATGAGCTGCCCCAGAAGCGTGCGAACGATCTCTCGACCTGTGGAGTCCCCGTGCGCGTGCAGGATACGGCGTCGGGAGTGGGCTGCCTCCCGACCGAGTTCCCACCGTTCCCCCGCACGATCAAACCGACAGCCCCAGGCCATCAGTTCCTGAACATATCGCGGGCCTTCCTCGACGAGGACGCGAACGGCCTCGGCATCGCACAATCCGGCTCCGGCCCGCAGCGTATCTTCGTAGTGCAGCGCGATCTCATCGTCGTCGCTGAGGACGACGGCGACGCCTCCTTGCGCGTATTCGGTGCTCGATTCGGTGAGACGGTCTTTGGTGAGGATGAGAACACGACCGACGCGAGCCAACTCGATAGCTGCCCGCAAGCCAGCAATGCCACTGCCAATGACGATGAAATCAGTCTCCGCGCTCACCTCTCATCAGCGGTGAAAGCGAGGCCGCGAGAAATGCTTCTCAGAGGCACGCAGGAAGCGTGCACTCCCGGAAAGCGAGGCTGTGAGAGAAAACTCTCGCCCCCGGCAACGGATCACGGCGACCTCTCAATCCCCCTTCCTGGCCTTCGCGGGTTGAGCGACCTCGGGCTCGGCCGGTTTCTCCGCCTGGCGCAGGGGCAGGCCGAGCGCCTGACGGATCTCGTTCTCGATCTTCAGGGCCAGCTCGGGATTACTCTTGAGAAACAGACGCGCATTCTCGCGCCCCTGACCGAGCCGCTCCCCCTTGTAGGCGTACCAGGCCCCGCTTTTCTCCAGGATGCGGTGCTCGACGCCGAGATCGAGAATCTCACCCTCGCGGGAGATGCCTTCGCCGTAGAGCATGTCGAACTCGGCCTCTTTGAACGGCGGGGCGACCTTGTTCTTGACGACTTTCACCTTGACCCGATTTCCGACGACCTGCTCGCCATCCTTGAGCGATTGAATCCGCCGCATATCGAGACGAACGCTGGCGTAGAATTTCAACGCCTGCCCGCCGGTGGTTGTGTCAGGAGATCCGAACATGACGCCGATTTTCTGGCGCATCTGGTTGATGAAGATCAGGCAGGTATTGGAGCGATAAACAGCGCCGGAGAGTTTCCTGAGGGCCTGTGACATGAGTCGGGCTTGCAGACCCGGCAGGGCATCTCCCATTTCCCCTTCGAGTTCCGCGCGGGGGACGAGCGCCGCGACCGAATCCACGACGAGGACATCCACGCCGCCGGAGCGAACGAGCGTTTCCGCGATCTCCAGGGCCTGCTCGCCGTTGTCCGGCTGCGATACCAGCAGATCGTCAATGCGCACGCCGATTTTCTCAGCGTATCCGGCATCCAGAGCGTGCTCCGCATCAATGTAGGCAGCCACACCACCGAGTCGTTGCGCCTCGGCCACCACATGCAGCGCCAGGGTCGTTTTTCCGCTCGCTTCCTGACCGAAAATTTCCGTGACGCGCCCGCGAGGAAGTCCTCCCACGCCGATCGCGTAATCGAGACTCAGGCTGTTGGTGGAGATGACGGGAATTTCCTCCACCTTCCGGTCGCCGAGCCGCATGATCGCTCCTTTGCCGAACTGCTTCTCGATCTGGCTGACGGCGATTTCGATGATTTTTGATTTCTTTTCCGCTTCGCCCATGGTGTTCTCCTTCCGGTTCCCTTATGGCCAACAAGTGTACTGCCGGGCAAGAGCCGAAGTCCAGCCGCTCACAGGCTGCGGCCATTCGGCTCCATTTCCCGGCGGGGAGATGTCCCCCCGCCGGGGAGACCGCCGGATGCTGCCCCTAGCGTCGGGAGGGGCGGATGGCATAATCGGGCCAGCAATTGTGGGAAACTGATGATGGGTCGAACGGATCATCCGAATCATCCAGTCCCGGTCGTCCCGTCGGAGGGGCGGCTTGTCCCGACGTCGGGAGCGCGAACCGGGGATCGAGCGCCTTCTTGATCTGATCGCGGGCATCCTCCAGATGCAGGCGCGTGGCGCGATCACCGGCTCGCGGCAGGGCCGCCGCCAGAGCGCGATCGAGGGCGTGCAGCTCGCCGCGGATGAACGGGCGTTGATCGTCGCTCACCGGCTGACGACCGTTCAACTTGTCGGCCATGATCTCCAGGTAGGCTCGCTGCACATTCCGGCGGAACGGATCAATCCGAACTGACGGAGAATCCAGTTCCCGCCAGATCCCTCGGCGCACATCGGCGAGGAAATCGGTCGCGCGGTACGCCAGAGGACCGTCGAGGGCCTCCTGCTCGATGAGGCGGGTGAATCGGGCATTGCTGAGCAGCGACAGGAGAATCCGCTGCTGGCTCGTGCGAATCCGCTCGAGGATCCCCGACGGTTCGATCCGGCGCAGAATTTCCGGCTTGATGACCCAGGCGGGAGTGGCAAAGGCGTTGTCGTTGAGAAACTTCACCGCTGCCGCCTGACGCTCGCGCGGGATGGGAACGAATCGCACGCCGTCCTGCCCCGCGTGTTTTTGTTGCGACTGGAAGCCCCCGACGATAGCCGCGACGTGATTCATCTCCAGCACCCACTGGCCGAGGAGCCGTCCGTAGAGTTCCTCCAGATCATCGTAGGGTTCGCCCGGCTGCGATGTCGCGGGCAGGAGCAACTCCACCACCCGCTGGAGATTCTTCACTCCGAGTGTCGTGGCGCGAATGGCATCCGCATCCCCGACGGCTTCGGTCAATTCCCCGGGATCGGCTCCCCGCGACCCTGCGGTCGAGAAGCGATACCAGGGCGTTTTGTCCTGCTCGCGGGCCCACGCGTCGAGCGTGGGTTTCTCCTCGTCGGGCGTCTTCGCTCCGGGAATGGGTTTGTATCCCCACATCGTCGCCCACTTGTCGTAGGGCCCGATCTTCGGCACGAGATCGGCAGGGTCAATCTGATCTTCCGGCTGTGCCACGTAGTTGAAGCGCGAGTAATCCATGAGCGTGGGCGTGTGCCCCATCTTCTTGAGCCACTCGCGGTCGCGGATTTTCTCGAACGGATACATCGAGCTGGCCTTCATGTTGTGCTGGAACCCGAGCGTATGGCCGACCTCGTGGGCCACCACGTACTCGATGAGACTCCCCATCAACTCGTCGGGCAACGGAAGCTTCTGAGCGCGCGGATCGAGCGGAGCTACCTGCACGAAGTACCAGTCGCGCACCAGATTCATCACGTTGTGGTAGAACTGAATGTCGGCTTCGAGAATTTCGCCCGTGCGGGGATCGTGAATGTGCGGACCCATGGCATTTTCAATCGTCGAGGGGAGCCAGCGAATCACGGAATATCGGGCATCCTCCGGACTCCAGTCGGGATCCTCTTCGGGTGTCGGAGCCTCCTTGGCGATGATGGCATTTTTGAATCCGGCGGCCTCAAAGGCTTCCTGCCATTTCTCGACGCCCCGCTTGATGTAGGGGATCCACTTGGTGGGCGTCGCCGGATCAATCCAGTAAACGATGGGTTTGACCGGCTCGGACAGTTCGGCATTCGGATCCTTCTTCTCCAGCCGATAGCGGGTGATGTAGCGACGTCGGGGGGCTCGATGTTCGTCCCGACCGTAATCCAGTTGCTCGATGGAGAAGTAACCCACGCGCTCGTCAAACAAGCGTGGCATCATGGGTTTTTCCGGCAGCTTCACCATGCTGTAGTGCATGAGCACGGTGGCGCTGCCCGACCGCATCCCCTGCTGTAGTTGGGGAATGGGAGGTTGCGGCGAACCGGACGTCGGCGTCGCATCGGGCGGGGATGTGTAGGTGTGCGTCACTTCAACTTCGATGTTTTCCGGGAACGATACAATGCGCTCGATGAACGAGCGCGAGGGATCGAATCCTCGCGCCCGCAGTCGCGTTCGTGCGCTGAACTCCGTCACTTCCGTGGTGAACAGTCGCGTCACTTCGATCACCGGGGCGCCATCCTTGCCAAACGCCTCGATGGGAAAAGCCATGATGATCGCTTCGTTATTGGCCGCTTTGACCGCGCGAGAGATCGGGAGCTTTTCATCGGCGACAATCTCATAGGACACGCTGCGCAGCAGGACGCGATTGTTGTGCCGTTCCCACCGAACGACCCGGTTACCGAGCGCCTGACCGCCATAGCCGACGCCGAGCGTCGTCTTGGCGATCTGGCTGACCCAGAGGAAATCCTTCCCCAGTTCCGACGTGGGAATCTCGTAGTAGACGCGCTCGCGGATGCGGTGAACCGTGAAGATGCCGGGATCGGATTTGGCTTCGGAGGTAATCACTCGATCATACGGACGCGGTTCCTGAGGAGCCTCCCGCCGGTCAGAACGCTCCGGACGCTGTTCCTGCCCCGGAGGGGGTTCCTGAAGCTGAGCGCCCGAGTCGCTCGATGACTGAACGAGTGAGACCATCGGCTTCGTCGTGAGACCGGCAGCCAGGCCGGAGCAAATCCCCAGTAATCGAGAACCTCCACCACCGACAAAAATGCTCACAACAACGAGAAGCAGAGTCGGGATAGTATGTCTTGGCATCATGCAGTTCCTCCTCGGTGACATTCAAACGAGCAAAATTTCATTTTCCGGGCGGCAACAATACCGTAAACCTCCGGGAGATTTCAAGGGAACAGTCTCGATGCGGAGAGGTCGTCACTCCCCCGGATTTCCTCCGAGAAGCGAATCGCCCGCCGATCGCAGGTGCCCGCTGATAAGTGATCCGCGGGACCCCTTCATCCGCGGGCGGAGATTTTTCCCGTCATTCCGCGTGATTCGCGGGCTATTTCTGGATTCTCACCGGTGGGCTTTCCAGGTCCCTTGAGCAACCTGGGGAATGAATCGTTCCAGCCCCCTGGGCGGGAAGGGTAACGAGCGCCCTTGTTCGGCGGACATGTAGCATGTCATCAGAAGCTCCACCACATTCAACCCATCATACCAGGTTTCGTCAGGCATCTCGCCGGCCAGGAACTTCCGCACGATATGGCGGTTTTCTTCGGTGTAGCCGTAGGCCGCCGCTTCATCTTCGATGACGGGCATCCAGCCGATGTCGGCATTTTGCTTCTCCACCATGTCCTCTCCCGCCTCGCCTCTGACCTGCCGACTGAAAAAGACCATGAGCGGCGATTGAAGCGTATTGATGCTCATCGAGTACTCCGGTCCGAGCAGTTCCATCGTCAGGCGCAATCCCGGACCGACGAAACTCCATGAGGTCGTCGCCTCCACGATGAGCGGATTCTTGTTGGCATCCTGATAGAGAATCGTCGCGCGGGCGAAATCTTCGGCCGGAGATCGCCGATAATCCACCTGGCGACCCATCATCTCCTTGAGGCGCTTGACGTATTCCGGGCGCGTCCACTTGAGCGAGGCAATTTGCGCCGAGACCGAGACCGGTCGGAGCGAGTCGCGGGGAGCCCCCGGCTCGGTCAACAGGAATCGGGCGGCTTCCAGGCTGTGACACATCATATCGTTGAGGACGCCACCGCCTTGTTTCTTCCCCTGCCAGAACCAGGGGCGATGGGGCCCGCTGTGTTCTTCCGCCGCTCGCGCCAGGTACGGACGGCCGGTGAGCGCCGCGCCTCGACGCCAGAGGATCTCCTTTCCTCGCTGCACCGCCGGAGCGAAGACCTGATTCTCCAGATACCCGTGCAGCAGACCGGCCTGCTCGACAAGTGAGACTAATCGTCGTGCTTCGGCGACGTTTCGCGCAAGCGGTTTCTCGCACGCCAGTCCGATGAGCTGACCAGCCCCGGAGCGCACCACGTCCACGATCTCCTCGACCACCTCCAGTCGGGCATCATTCGGCCCGCAAATCCAGATGGCGTCAATCTCCGGAGCCACGACAAGATCTCTCAGCCGCCGGTATGGTCGAGCATCTCCGACGCCGAGGTCGCGGGCGAGGCGAGCGGCATCGCCGGCATGGGCCGGCGTCGGACTCCAGATGCCCCGAACATCCGCATCGCGCACGCCGAGCAAACTCCGGATGTGAAACCGCGTGACAAATCCGCTTCCCACAAAGCCGATGCCCAATCGTCTCTGCCGTTCTCCCATGATCCGTTCTCCCCTCTCTCAGAGGTGTCGCACACGCGCGCCGTATTCTAGCCGTTTTAAATTGTCCCCTTCAAGATGCCTTCCCGGGAGAAGCCCTGCGCGATCGGTCCGCCTTCCATCTTGCAAAAAACGCGGTGATATTCTCAGTCCGCGCGTGCGGGCGGAAAATATCGCTCCGACAGATGGCAAAGGGGACTCCCTTTCGACAACCGCGGGTGCCTTGGCGACGGCTTTCGAGGGCGTGAGGAGTGAGCGAGCTGGAGGCGTTCGCCTCCAGGCCGATTGATTTGCGCGTCGCTTTAGAAAATGCCCAGCGTGAGGCGGGCTTCTTCGCTCATGCGGTCGGGCGACCAGGGCGGATCCCACACGACCTCGACCGTGGCATCGGTGACGCCTTCGACGGCTTTCACCCGGTCTTGAACTTCAAGCGGAAGCGAGATCGCCGTCGGGCATCCCGGTGCCGTCAGCGTCATCTTGATCGAGACGACGCCCGAGGGGCTCACCTCGATGTCATAGATCAATCCCAGGTCGTAGATGTTGACGGGAATTTCCGGATCATAGATCGTGCGGATCGTCTCGATGACCCGCTGCCGCAACTCCTGCTCATTGACGGGGTGTTGCGTGGGAGGAGAAGGCGTTTCCATACGTCTCACTCCGTCGAGATTTCCTCCGTCTTATTTTCCAGAGCGGCTTTCAACGTGTGCCAGGGGAGGGAAGCGCACTTGACCCGGACGGGATATTTCTGCACTCCCGCGAAAATTTCCAGTTTCCCCAGGGGCGGGCCCGGTTCCGATGGCTGCAACTTCCCGGTGACGAGCCGATGGAACTTCTCAAACAGTGCTTCCACTTCGGCGCGCGTCTTCCCTTTGACGCTTTCGGTCATGAGCGACGCCGAGGCTTGAGAGACGGCGCACCCCTGACCCTGGAATCGAATATCGTGGATCATCTCCCCGTCAATCTCCAGGTAGACGACGATCTTGTCGCCGCACAGAGGATTATGACCCACGGCCTGACGATTGGCGTGTTCGAGCCGGCCAAAATTACGCGGTCGCTTGCTGTGATCCAGCAGGACCTCCTGGTAGAGATCGCGCAGATCGGTCATGCTCCAAAAACCTCTCTCACCTTCTCGAGCGCCCGAACGAGAGTATCCACCTCTTCCCTTGTGTTGTAAAGTGCCAGCGAGGCGCGCGCCGTGGCCGGAACGCCGAACCGCTCCATGAGCGGTTGAGCGCAGTGATGTCCCGCCCGAATGGCCACGCCCTCCTGATCGAGGATCGTGCCAATATCATGGGGATGAATTCCGTCGAGAACGAAGGAGAGGATACTGGCCTTCTGGCGAGCGGTCCCGATGATCCGAAGGCCGGGCACACTGGAGACCGCTTCCGTCGCATAGGCCAGCAGGTCATGCTCATAGCGAGCCACTGCGTCCAGGTCGAGGGAAGTCAAATAATCAATCGCCGCTCCCAGACCGATGGCTCCGGCGATGTGCGGCGTTCCCGCTTCAAATTTGTGGGGCACGCGATTGTAGGTCGTCTTCTCAAACGTGACCGAACTGATCATGTCCCCTCCGCCCTGGTAAGGGGGCATGGCTTCGAGTTTCTCCAGCTTACCGTACAAAACGCCGATGCCCGTCGGACCGTACATCTTGTGGCCGGAGAAGGTGTAAAAGTCGCAATCGAGCTGCTGCACGTCAACGCGCAGGTGCGGCACGGCTTGAGCCCCATCCACGAGCACCGGAATATTTCGCCGATGGGCGATCTGGACGATCTCCCGAATGGGATTGATTGTTCCCAGGGCATTGGAGATATGGGTCACCGCCACGAGCCGGGTCCTCTCGCTGAGCAACTTCTCATAGTCATCGAGCAAAAACTCGCCTTCATCCGAGATGGGGACGACCCTGAGGCGAGCGCCTTTCTCCTGACACAACATCTGCCAGGGGACGATATTGGAGTGGTGCTCCATCGTCGAGATGACGATCTCATCGCCGGCGCGGACCTGCTGGCGACCGTAGGTTTGTGCCACGAGATTGATGCCCTCGGTCGTCCCGCGAACGAAAATGATCTCGCGTTCGGAAGCGGCGTGAATAAACTGCTGGACCTTCCGGCGGGCTTGCTCGTAGGCTTCGGTGGCGCGCTCGCTCAGCGCATGCAGCCCCCGATGGATATTGGCGCAGTCCTCCTGATAGAAGCGCACGAGGGCGTCAATGACCGAACGAGGTTTTTGACTCGTCGCCGCATTGTCGAGATAGACGAGCGGCTTGCCGTGAACCTTCTGGTGAAGGCTCGGGAAATCCTCCCGGATCCGCCAGACATCGTAAGGACGCGATTCCACGGATGCGGCTGTGCCCGATTGAGAATTCCGAACAGCCATCACACACCCTCCTTCTTCTGTCGGCTGTCAGGCCCGGAGGTCACCAGACGCGCCTCTAGCGTCCGGCGAATGGGTTCGATAGGAATGCGACCGAGGATGTCGCTGGCAAAGGCGTAGGTCAAAATCTGCCGGGCGGCATCCTCCTCGATCCCCCGCGTGCGAAGATAAAAGAGCGCATCCGCATCGAGTTGTCCGATGGCCGACCCGTGCGTGCACTTCACATCATCGGCATAAATCTCAAGCTGAGGATTGCTGTTGACCAGCGCTTCCTCGGACAGGAGGAGGTTCTTGTTGGTCTGCCGGGCATCGGTCTTCTGCGCTCCGGGGCGAACGATGATGCGCCCGTTGAAAACGCCGGTGGCTTGATCGTCCAGAATGCCCTTGTATATCTCGCGGCTCGTGCTGTGGGGTTTGACGTGCTCGATGAGCGTGTGATAGTCCACATGCTGGCGACCGGTCGCCAGGTAGAATCCCTGAAGCGTGCACTCACTCCCCTCCCCATCCAGCACGACGGTGAGATCCGTGCGCGAGAGCGCCGCGCCGAGCGATACCTGAGAATCGGTGAAAGTGGCATCCCGCTCCTCACGAACCGCCAGGCTCGAGAGAAAGAATCCGGCGAGGCTCTCTCGCTGTATCTGATAGTGAGCGAGGCGGGCATTCGCCCCCAGAATGATTTCCGTAACAGCATTGGTGAAGGATACCGCTCCCGGCTCGCCGCAGTAGGTTTCGACGATCGTTGCCTGACTCTGCGCCTGGGCGACAATCAGGGTGCGCGGATGGGCAACCGACGGATGCTCGCGGGCCGTTGAAAGGAACAGCAGGTGAATCGGTTCATCCACGACCGCCCCCTTCGGCAGATAGACAAAGGCTCCATCCGCCAGGAAAGCGGTGTTCAAAGCGACGAAAGGATGGGTCTCATCCGTGGCGACGCGGGCAAGAAAAGGTTCTACCTGTTGCGGCGATGTCTCGAGGACGTCGGCTAACCCACAAACCACCACGCCCGGCGGAAGTCCGTCGAGCGAGGACAGCGCGGGCGAAAACCATCCGTTGACGAAGACCATCGTCGGACAGGGCCACTCTCCAAAGGGCTGCCGCAGCGATGCGGGAATTTGCTTCTCGTCAGCCGATGCCGGTTCGACCGGCACAAAGGGAACGGCCACAAGCGGCGCCAGATTGGTAAATCGCCACTCCTCCTGGCGCGTGGTGGGAAATCCGAGATCGGCAAATCGTGCGATCGCCGCTCGACGGAGAGATCGAAGCCATTCACCATCGCGCCGCCCCGCCTCGAACCGGGCGAACTGATTCAGATACGCCTCGCACTCGCGACTCACGGGAACTGTCACCGGCATACGCTCTCTCCTATTCTCTGAGCGAAGAGACGGCAGCCGCCTCTTCTTCCACCCAGCCGTAGCCTTTCTCCTCCAGCTCCAGCGCGAGGTCCCGGCCTCCAGACCTGACAATGCGACCGCCCGACAGCACGTGAACGACATCGGGCACGACATAGTTGAGCAGGCGCTGATAGTGCGTGATGACGATCATGGCCCGCTCCGGGTGACGCAGCGTATTGATCCCCCGGGCGACGATCTTCAAAGCATCAATGTCCAGACCCGAGTCGGTCTCATCGAGAATCGCCAGGCGCGGATCCAACACGGCCATCTGAAAGATCTCGTTCCGCTTCTTCTCGCCTCCGGAGAATCCCTCGTTGACCGAGCGGTGGAGGAAACTCTCCTCCATCTCCACGAGCTTGAGTTTTTCCCGCACCAGGGAGAGGAACTCCAGGGCATCGAGTTCGGGAAGACCCCGATGCTTCCGAATGGCGTTGACGGCCGCCTTGAGAAAATAGACATTGCTCACGCCGGGGATCTCAATCGGATATTGAAAGGCCAGAAAGAGACCTTCCCGCGCGCGCTCCTCCGGCGACATCGCCAGAAGGTCTTTCCCCCGATAGAGAACCTCGCCCCGGGTGACGAGATAGGTTTCTCGCCCGGCCAGGACATGAGCCAGTGTGCTTTTGCCCGAGCCGTTGGGTCCCATGATGGCATGAACTTCTCCCGCGCGGACGATCAAATCAATGCCGCGCAGAATCTCCTTCCCCTCCACGCTCACATGAAGGTTCCGGATTTCCAGCATCACCTCTGTCACGTTCCTTCCTCCTCTTGATCAAAACATCTCGCGCCGACTCTTCCGTGAGGACGGCGGGCATCCCTTCGCCGTCTCATCCGACGCTTCCTTCCAGACTCACGGCCAGCAGCTTCTGGGCTTCGACGGCAAACTCCATCGGCAGCTCGCGCAAGACCTGACGGCAGAATCCGTTGACGATCATCGAGACGGCATCCTCCGTCGTCAGGCCCCGTTGCCGACAGTAGAAAAGTTGATCCTCGCCGATCTTCGACGTCGAGGCCTCGTGCTCAATCTGCGCCGTGCTGTTATGAACTTCCAGATAGGGGAACGTATGCGCCCCGCACTTATCGCCGAGCAGCAACGAATCGCACTGAGAGTAATTGCGGGCGTTGGTCGCCCCTTTCATGATCTTGACCATGCCCCGATACGTGTTCTGCCCGTGACCGGCTGAAATGCCCTTGGAGATGATCGTGCTGCGCGTGTTCTTGCCGATGTGAATCATCTTCGTTCCCGTATCGGCCTGCTGATAGTTGTTAGTGATGGCCACGGAGTAGAACTCGCCCACGGAGTAATCGCCAAGCAGGATGCAGCTCGGATATTTCCAGGTGATGGCCGATCCGGCTTCCACCTGCGTCCAGGAGATCTTGGAGTGAACGCCCTGGCACTTCCCCCGCTTGGTGACGAAATTGTAGATGCCGCCCCGCCCCTCCTTATCTCCCGGATACCAGTTCTGAATCGTCGAGTACTTGATCTCGGCATGGTCCAGAGCGATGAGTTCGACGACGGCCGCGTGCAGTTGATTCTCATCGCGCATCGGCGCCGTACAGCCCTCAAGATAGCTCACATACGATCCCTCATCAGCGATGATGAGCGTGCGCTCGAACTGACCTGTCTCCGAGGCATTGATGCGGAAATAGGTCGAGAGTTCCATCGGACAGCGCACTCCCTTGGGCACGTAAACGAACGAGCCATCGCTGAAAACAGCCGAATTGAGCGCCGCGAAGAAATTATCCGTGTAGGGGACCACCGACCCCAAATACTGCTGAACCAGCTCCGGGTGCTCCTGCACCGCTTCGGAAAAAGAGCAGAAAATGATTCCTAACGCCGCCAGCTTCTCGCGGAAGGTCGTCGCCACCGACACGCTGTCAAAAACGGCATCCACCGCAACACCGGCCAGTCGCTCTTGCTCATGAAGGGGAATTCCCAGCTTCTCATAGGTGGCGCGAATCTCAGGATCAATCTCGTCTAAACTGCGAGGCCGTCGCTTGGGCGCGGCATAATACCGAATCGCTTGATAGTCAATCGGTGGATAAGTGACTTTAGCCCATCGAGGCTCCCCCTTCGTCTCCAGTAACTGCTTCCAGTAGCGATAGGCCTTCAACCGCCACTCCAGCAACCACTGAGGCTCATTCTTCTTGGCCGAAATCATACGGATAATGTCTTCATTGAGCCCCGGGGGGAAGACCTCTTGCTCAACGGGTGTGACAAATCCGTACCGGTACTCCCTATTGACAAGTTCCGTGATGACGTCCGGTGATGTTGCCATATCTCCCTTCCCTGATCTCCGCTAAACCTGACAAAGAAGTCATATTTGAAACCAAAAAAACGACCCTCGCTCAGACGGACATGAACTGAGCCCGTCCTTTCTTCATGAGACTCATCTCTACCTCCTGCTCATCCCGAAGCAGATGGGAAAGAGGAATCTGATCGAGCAAGCTCTGGATATAAAACGCCACCCGCCACAGCGGGCGCAAACCACAATTATTGACATGCACGCAACAGTCGAGATTACCGGTGTATTGATTGCAGATGTCGGTGTCGGAGGTCAGCCCTCCAAGGGCGCGCAGGACTTCGCCAAGCGAAATCGTCTCGGCGGGCCGGCTCAAACAGTATCCACCGTTGATCCCTCGAACGCTGCGCGTGATCCCCGCTCGACTGAGCATGTGCAGGAGCTTTTCGACATACGCGACCGACAGCGCTTCGCGCCGGGCAATTTCCTTCACCGACAGTGGAGTTCCTTCAGGCTGCAAGGCCAGTTGCAGCAAGCAGCGCAGGCCATATTCTTCTTGCGCGGTGATTCTCACAACGGCCAGTTTAGCAATACCTGACTCTTTTGTCAACTTTTGAGGATGACAACTCCACCGGCATGCTCGTGACAATCAGATAAGCTCCCCCCGTGAGGAAAACCTGCGACTCAGGTGAACAAGCGTCGCATTTCCGGCGCGATACGTGCCCCAAGAGGTCGCTGGTGGCAACAAGGTGAAAAACAACAGGCGTTGCACTTCCGACCCCCTTGGAGGCATCCATTACACGAGGTCGGGAGGGATGGGAGATGGTTCACGGTGCAGGCAGGGGAAGTGCCTGACCATTATGTTTTAGCCCGCGCGACCGGATCGAAAATAAGAGAATCCTGGCGCGCCCGAGAGGACTCGAACCTCCAACCCTTGGATCCGAAGTCCAATGCTCTGTCCTGTTGAGCTACGGGCGCGCACAACTCGCCACAGGTCAGAAACAATAACACCTTTCCCTTTTCTTTGTCCAGCAGCACCACAAGAAGTATCCGTTTGTCGTCCTCTACCTGTCGCCATGTCCTTGTAGAAATCTGGTTCCGAATGAACACGGATACGCGGAGAGTCACTTGGTCTGCCTGCCCTGCATGCGGCGCAGGCCCGGTCAGCCGCAGAACGAGACCCTGCCTTAGGTAATTTTTCGGAGAGGGTTTCTGAATAACGGCCCTGTTCGTGGGAATCTATCTACCGCCACAGTGTCACCGGTCTGGCTTCCCTCCTAGGGAGGTGTTTGCCGACGCCGGCGCAAAGACCAGGCATCAAACGTGTGGGTCCTAAGGCGGATTGATGAGCCCCGTAGTGAGGATGTACCCCGACGGGCAACGTTCCAAAACAATGGGCCGCGCAAGCGGCCCCGGCGAAGGTCGCCAGACCTGAAACGTCTGGAAAACGCGAGGGAATCAATCCACCGCGCGTTGAAGACGCGCGAGCAGGCCTGCAAGATGCGGGCGCTCCCAGGGGATTTTCGGAGAACTCGGTCATGTCGCTCATGTGACCCCCCGATGAAAGAGGCCATAGATTATACCAATTGCCTTTTGAGACACCCTCATGAGTTGCGGATAACTGGACGGGATCGGAACCTGTGAATCTGAAATCCGCCTGTTCACAACCCGCAGTTGGTACACTCGGGAGAGATGTTGCCCGACTATCCCGTAACACGCCAGACTCGCTCCACGACGCCCGAGTGGCCGAGGCTGCGACAATACTCCTCGTGGAGCATCCGAAACGTCTCCAGGTCGCCCAGCACGTTTGTGATCTGCGAGCCGTAGGCAGCGACGGCGGCGAGTTTGGCCGGAAAGACCGCGCTGATGTCGCACACTTCGGCCGAGAGGACCAATCGCCGTCGAGGGAGCCGGTAAGCATCGAGGAGAAACCGGGAGAAAACGAAAGCAAAAGCGAGCCCGCGCAGAAGCGGCGTTCCCAGGTAAGCTCTCACCGAGGGCACACGCATCATGCAGGCGTGAGCCTCTCGTGTCCTGGCCCAGAGCGATTTCTGATTCTCCCGTTCATCAGATCGCGCGCCCATGGCTTTCAGCCGATACTGGACGAGATGAGGGATGAAGGCGTAAGGAGCATCCTCGTAGAAGAAAATCTCCCAGGGCCTTGCCGGCCGGTGGGACAGGTGCATGCCCGCATCGCAGAGCACGCGATGGTCTATGTGATTGCCCACGCCCAGAGGGAAATAGAGGCGGCGCGCCCGAATCTGTCGCGCGATCTCTTCTACCTGGTCGGCCAGAAGCTGAGCCAGCAGGCGATCGCTCGCCCGATAGCGCCAGAAGGTCCCTGCGACCGTGTGATAGGTGCGATGGCGATAGATCGCCTCGGCGTGCTCCATCCAGAAGAAATCAGCTCCCAACTGCTTCATCGCCCGGCGATCCTCATCACGACGAACGGCCATGTCGCCGATCCGCGCGCGAACTTCCGCCGGGATGCTCGCGGCCCCGTCCGGCTCACCGGTGAAAACGGTGATGACGAGGCAGGACTGTCGGTTCGCCACCGTTTGAAGAATTCGTCCTCCGCAAGAGAAGACCACATCGTCTAGATGCGGCGAGATATAGACCTCATCGTATTGCCGCTCGTGGAGAGGGTTCATCGAGAGAGACGTTCTTGCCTTTCGCATGGTTGGACGATTGGCTCAGGGCAGGCGCGGGCTCTTGCCCTGAACCGGTGGAAGGAGAGTAAGCCTTTTCGTGTGGGACGGGGTGTTGGCTCCAGAGCCTGCGCTCCACTCCGTCACTTTTCTGGCCGCTGGTCGCCTTCCTTTTCCTTTCTGGAGAGAAGGTCGCATCTGTCAGAGACGTTACAGGTCAATGACGACCATTTTGGCGTACCATCGTTTGTCGGTGAACATCTCCCAGAGCGAGAACCGCCGCACAGCCGTCACCCGTGCGCCGTAGACGCGGCGGTAGAAGAGGCTCAAATTCTCATCGTCTTCGGGTTCGGCGATGGCGCCTTGAATCCCGCGAACGCCCGCCTGGCGCAGATGCGTGATGACGGCATCGGCCAGCCTCATGCCGAGCTTGAAGGCGACGAGTTTCATCTCGCTCACCGCCGGGTCGAGATTGGCATGGAGATGCGCCGGATATGCCGCGAGCGATTCCCTCGGCAGCTCGCGCCAGGATCGCGTGAGTACCCACCAGAGCGTCCGGTAGGTTGACCGACGCCGATACTGAAGCGTGAGAATCTTCCAGAGAATGCGCCCGATCAGCCGGGGCACGACGCGCCATGCCATCACCCGCAGATAGCGTCGGGTATCCTTACAGGCGAGCGCATAGCCGACCACCTGACCATCTACTTCCGCGACGAAGCACGACTCCGGTTCATAATCGAGATAGTAGTCGGCGAAGAGGCGGCTGACGATCTCTTCGTCTTCAAAAAAGAGCCGGGTGGGAAGTCCCCGAAGGGCCGTCTGTTGACAGATCTGTCGGATGCGCGGGCGATCATCGGGACGCGCCCGGCGCACCTGAACATGAGTGAAGTCAAATCGCTCGGACATCGGCAAAAATCCCCACGGCGGCGCGGAAGGGATCGCTCGCACGATCCGGGACTCACGCGCGCGATCGGGGGCCGTGGGATTCTCTCGGACGCATCGGCGCTACACCTTTCGAGCGAGCAAAACGGCATTGATTCCGCCGAATCCGAAGGAGTTGGACATCACCGTGCGAAGCTCCTGCTCGCGGGCGTAATTGGGCACATAATCGAGATCGCAGTCCGGATCCGGGCCCGTGTAATGCGCCGTCGGAGGGATGAGGTTATGCCTGAGGGCGAGCAACGCGGCCACGAATTCGATGGCTCCGGCGGCTCCCAGCGTATGCCCGTGCAGGGCCTTGGTCGAACTGATGGCCAGGCGTCGCGCATGCGCACCGAAGACCTGTTTGATGGCCTGCGTCTCGACCCGATCGTTCTGCCGCGTTCCCGTGCCGTGAGCGTTGATGTAGTCCACCTCTTCCGGATTCATCCGGGCCTCGTCCAGGGCCATCGCCATAGCGCGAGCCGGGCCGTCAACCGAGGGATCAGTGATATGTGCGGCATCGCTGCTCGTGCCAAAACCGACGACCTCTCCATAGATGGATGCCCCCCGCGCTTTCGCCCGCTCATACTCTTCCAGCAGGATGACCGCTGCTCCCTCGCCGAGAACCAGTCCCTCACGATCCACGCTGAAGGGGCGGCAGGCGCGTGCCGGATCCGGCTGACCCGAGGCGAGAATGCGCAGCCCTTCCCAGGCGCGCATCACCGTCAGAGTGATCGGCGCGTCGGAACCTCCGGCCAGCATCCAGTCGGCCTGCCCGTACTTGATCAGATGGTAGGCGTGACCGATGGCGTGCGTTCCCGAGGCGCAAGCCGTCGTCACCGCCAGAATCGGTCCCCGCGCGCGATACCTCATCGAGATCTGGCTGGCTGCCGCGTTGTACATGGCCTTGGGCATGACGAGCGGATGCACCCGGGGGTTCTGTTTCCCGTAGAAATTTTCGTAGGCGCTCTCCATCGTGCTCATCCCACCCAATCCCGTTCCCAGCGAAACGCCGAACCGCACTTCGTCGGCTTCCCCGGGAGTAAAATGGGCATCCGCCAGCGCCTGAGCTGCCGCCACCAGAGCGAATTGACTGAACCGATCCAGCAGATCGAGCTGTTTCCCCGTAAAGTGATGGGTGGGATCGAACCCTTTCACTTCAGCCGCGACTTTCACCGTCAGCCGATCACAGGGAACAGAAGAGATCTCCCCTACGCCGGATCGAGCGTGAACGAGGCTGTGGAAGAACTGCTCGGGATCATTCCCCACAGCGGAAATCACTCCAACACCGGTCACAACGACGCGTCTCATGGGTGATCCTTCGACGCTCCGGGATCGAGCCGTCATCATCTCGTCAGGCGTTGGCCACGCCCACGACCTCCCCCAGACGATCAATGACATCCTGCACCGATCGCATCGAGGCCGCGACATTTTCCGGGATCGAGATCTGAAACTCCTCCTCCAGTTCGAACACGATCTGCAATCCCGTCAGCGAATCAACACCCAGCTCCTCGAAGGTCGAACTCGGCGTGATCTCCGAGGGCGCGACGTGGCACGCCCGGGCAATGGCATGGATAACTCGCTGTTCCAGCGTCATTCGCTTTCTGTCTCCACCGAGGACATGATGATGAAGCCCTTTAATATCCCAAGTCAGCCGCGAAGTCAACCGGGAACTGTGCCCGGCTTCGCGTGACGACATCGCGGCAGGAGCGAGACGTTCCGCCACCGGCGTAAAAATCCTCGAAACCATGACAGGCCCATCTCCCGCAGGAGCGACATATCCGTAGCCCGCCGTCGCCGTGTACGAGCCCCGTCAGGGATGACCTGTTTGATCGTCGGGTGGGACGTATCACTTCTCCGAAAATCTCCCACGGGTGAAAGGTTCTCGCGGATCACGCTTTTCATCGGTGGGCGATCCTCAGCACTCCTGCGCCTGTGGGGCGGACGGCAATCCCTCCTGAGCTAAGCCGATCGGGTTCGCCCGAGCACGGCGCAGGCCAGAAGCGCACCGAGAACCATCCCCAGGAAATTCCATTGCAGATCATTGGGTGCATCAAAGGGTCCCCAGATCCGCCGATTGCCGAAATAACGGGCATCCCACAGCTCGATGATCTCGTAGATGGCACTCGCGCTCAGACAGAGCGAGACCGCCACCAGAGCGACAAGCGAAAGCGGCAGCCGCGAACAATACCGCCTGGCCAGTTCGCCGAGGAACCAGACAAAGATTGGAATCGAAAGCGCCGATACGGCCATGTGAGAAAACTCGTCATATTGCAGCGGTCCGAACGGCTGACCGTACATGGCAAAATAGTTCCCCAGAAGGTCAACCTGAGCAGCGGCGAACAATAAGACGAGGAACACGACAGGAACTCGCATGCGCTGAAAAGATCGCAGGTATCCGTATCCCGTTCCCAGCAGCGCCACCCCCAGGAGGCTCCCCCAGAACTCCCCGAGATAGGGCAGGCGGAGAAGATAGGCCGCCGTCCCCAGGATCAGGATCACCCGCACCAACCACTCTCGCCTTCTTGTGGATGATGGCTCGTTCATCATGGCCCTCCGGCAAAATCCCCGTGGCGGGACGTGGATTTGACGGAGATCAAAGCCCATCCACGCCCTCCACGTGGATGAATGTTTCAGGCGCTCAATGGCCGGCAGTGCATGTCACACAGGAAGGCTTCGGCCGTTCGCCGACGCGAGCGAGTCTCCGGCGTCCGCGGGCGTCGGCGCGGCGCCTTCCAGGGCGTGCACGGCTTCCTCTCGAACCAGCGGAGACGGATCGCGCCACGCGCGCTCGATCCCCGATCGCGCTGAGGGGCCTCCGAGCACGCTCACGGCCCAGACGGCGTGCGCCCGGATGATCTCGTCGGGATCGGATTCCATCAACCGGGAGAGCATCGGGAGAGCGTCATCATAGCCCGTGTTGGCGGCAACGATGGTCGCATTGCGCACGAGTCCCCGACGTCGCGCCCGCCGCAGGGCTGTGTGACGAAACCGCCGGCGAAATTGCTCGTCGGTATCAATCGTCAGGACATCTTTCAGAGCGAGCGTCTTGCCCACTCCCGATTCGGGGTGAAACTCGCGCCAGGATGTCAGCGGGATCTGACGATTGTGCGGACACACCTGCTGGCAGACATCGCACCCGAACAGCCAATCGCCCATAAGCGGTCGCAGCTCACGGGGAACCATCCCTCGGTTTTCAATCGTGTGGTAGGAGATGCAGCGGCGGGCATCAACAACGTGGGGGCGAAGGATGGCTCCGGTCGGACATTCGGTCAGACAGTCGCGAGTGCTGAAGCAGATGCGCCGGTCAGGTTCATCGGGCTCCAGCGGGACATCGAGGAGAATTTCGCAGAGGAAAATCCACGAGCCCCATTCGTCAGTGATGAGGCAACTGTTCCATCCGATCCGTCCGATTCCCGCCCGTGCGGCCACCGCCCGTTCGAGCAGCGGTACGGCATCGGTGAAGCATCGAGCCCGCACCGGTCGCCCGACGAACTGCTGAATCTGGCCGACGAGCTGCCACAGTCGGGGGGGAATCACCTCGTGATAATCTCGGCCCCAGGCATATCGGGCGATCCGTCCGTGTCCCGGGGGGATGGTCTCGAAATCGCCGCTGTAGTAGCTCACGGCGAGCGAGATGATCGTCCCTGCCTCCGGCAGCAACCGTTCGGGATGAGCACGAAGCGACCGGCTCTCGACCATATAACCGAGAGCGGCCGCATGTTGAGCATCGAGCCACTCGTGATAACGGCGTTCTTCCTCGACAAGCGGTGTCACGCGAGCGATCCCCACACGGTGAAAGCCCAGAGCGCGAGCCCACTCCTTCACCCTCTCGCTGAGCGACCGATGCTGGTCAGAGTTGCTCATCATCTGGAGCCATGCTCTTGCCGATGATCTCGGCGCCGGGCGCGGTGCCGGCATCTATTCTTCTGTTGTTCGCCAGACGTGAATCTCACGGGCGATCTCCTCTTCCAGAGCGATCTCAGTCTCCTCGCACTGAATCACATAACTCGGCCATTTTTGCAGGAGTTTGATCGGCGCCCCGGGCGTCACACCCAGTGCCGCCAGGCGAAGCAATCGGGGATGAGCCCGCGTGCTGATATAGGCGATGCGTCCCTGCTCGCCGATATTCAAGCGGGTACAGGGAACGACGATCGCGCTGACCTGCTCGCGTGCCTGACGACAGCACGCACCTTCGGGAATCGTCCGCCCATGAGGACACTGGCGGGGATGCCCCAGCAACGTACAGATGGCGTTGGTGACCCCTTCGGCGATGAGGTGCTCGAACTCGCAGGCGGCATCCTCCGATTCCTCCACCGTCACACCCAGTACATCGCAGAGCAATCGCTCGGCGAGCCGATGGCGACGAATGATCCGCGCCGCCTCCGTCCGTCCCTGCGGCGTCAGTCTCACCTGATCCTCACCTTCGAGAACAATGAGCCCGTCGGCCACCATCTGCCGGAGGAGCTGCTCGGTGACCTCGGTATGAGCGATCCGTTGCACCTCGACGAGCGAAGCCGCACCGTGCTCCTCCAGCGTCCACAACGCCTCCAAGATCTCAGCCGCCTGTTGCTGGAGCATCGCCGTCCCCGGATTCGACGGAGAGAAAACAAACCATCAGGGGGAAGACAGAAGAAGCCCCGTCCCGATCGGGCGTGAGCATGAACTCAACCGCCGGACCGCAGACGGAAGCCCCTGTCCCCTCCGACCCTGTTGCATCGTATTCGCCCGCTCATGCCGAAATCTGCTGCATTCGAGATCGGGGATTGTCCCATTTTTTCTCCTTCATGGCAAACGGAGGAATCTCCGCCGCCGATTCAGACGTCATCGCACAGCCGCCCGCCAAAGGCTCAGAATCTTCGGGTGCACGGACGTCGCACCGGGGCGGGACGCCGATTCTCCGCCCACCTCCCCGCCGGCTCACAGCGGATGCGAAAAACGGACGTGATTTCGGATTCCCGCTCGCACGGTGAGACGCTCGTCCTCATCGTAACTGCTTGCCCTGCAAAAACGCCTCCTCCTATAATGGCGGAGATGGCGAATCATCATACCACGAAGCAAGACGAGAAGTCGCTATGATCAAACTCGTCCTCCTCAGGCATGGCGAAAGCCTCTGGAATAAAGAGAACCGGTTCACCGGCTGGACCGATGTGGATCTGTCCGAACGAGGGATCGAAGAGGCCCGGGCCGCCGGGCGAGTTCTCAAGCAAGAAGGGTACGTCTTCGATATAGCTTTCAGCTCGGTTCTGAAGCGAGCGATCCGGACGCTCTGGCTGGTTCAAGACGAGATGGACCTGATGTGGATTCCCGTGCAGCTCTCCTGGCGGTTGAACGAACGCCACTACGGAGCCCTGCAGGGACTCAACAAGGCGGAGATGGCGGCTCGATTTGGCGAACAGCAGGTGCTTCTGTGGCGACGGAGTTACGATGTCGCTCCTCCGCCGCTGGAGAAGACCGATCCGCGCTATCCCGGTCATGATCCGCGCTATCGGGATCTGGACGAGAAGGACTTGCCGCTCACCGAATCGCTCAAAGACACGGTGGCCCGCTTCCTCCCCTACTGGCATGACGTGATCGCTCCCACTTTGAGATCGGGCAAGCGCGTCCTTATCGTCGCTCATGGAAACAGTCTTCGGGCGCTCGTCAAATATCTCGACGGCATCTCCGATGCCGAGATCGTGCACCTGAACATTCCCACGGGCATTCCTCTGGTCTATGAATTGACCGAGGATCTCGCTCCGATCCGCCATTACTATTTGGGCGATCCGGAAGCCGTCAAACGCGCTATGCAGATGGTCGCCGATCAGGCAAAAGTGCGACCGGGCGGGTCCTGAACCGGACAATATCGGGAGAACGCAACCGCGAGCAAACGCAAACCGGTCAGGGTGCTCGGATTCGTCGGATCTCTTCGAGGCGATTCGGGGGGAAGAGTTCTTCGCGAGGCGGGGGCTTCCGCCCCCGAAACGATGAATAAGGGGCGCCAGTTTTCGCGTCCGCGACAACGCCCTGCCTGTGCCGTCGGCAGGGCAGAGAGGCGAAGACGAAAGTGACTTGTTCTGAGCAGCCGTTTGTGCGATTGCGCGCCACGAAGGGCCCAAGCCCGGGGAGCGCACGCTTCGAGCGTGCTTCTTCCGGGAAGCCACAGCAGGTCGGAAGCCTGCGCTCCCGGGGATTTTCGCAGGAATCGCTCATGTGCTCACGCACGCCACGAAAAATGTGCTGGCCAGCGGATGAAAAGGGCCAACTGGTGAGTGATCCGTTGGAACCGTTCATCCGCCGGGAGATCATTCAAGGGAGGGATACCGATGAGAGCGACTCGTCGCGAGTTTCTCCAGCTTATGTCGGTCGGGACAGCCGGAGTCGTTTTGTCCGATGATCTGCCGTCGTCCTGGCAAACGGAGGCGGAAATTGATGCGCTCTATGATCGGGCGCTTGTGGTGGATTCGCTTTCCATTGAGACCTGGGATGAGGCGGGATTTGCCGCTTGGAGGCGATCCGGCTATACGGCCATCCATACCAGTCTGGCCAATCGAAATTTCGCCGTCGGGATGCGCGATCTGGAAGCCTGGCACAAGCGATTCGCCGAGCATCCCGATAAGCTCATCCACTGCACGAAGGCGGCGGACATCCTTCGCGCCAAACGGGAGGGGAAGCTGGCCGTCATTCTGGGATTTCAGAATGCGACGGTGATCGAGGACGACCTCTCGAATCTCGATAAACTCTATGCCGCCGGGACGCGCTGCATCCAGCTCACGTACAACTCGCGGAATCTTCTCGGCGATGGGTGCACCGAGCGCACCAATGCGGGCCTCTCGGATTTCGGGATCGCCTGTGTCGAACGGATGAACGAATTGGGGATCATCGTTGATCTCTCTCACTGTGGGGAGCAGACGTCGGCCGATGGCATTGCCTTTTCCCGTCGTCCGCCAGCCTTCACGCATACGATGTGCAAGGCCCTGTACTTTCATCCCCGAGCCAAACCCGATGAGTTGCTGCGGGCCATGTCCAACCGGGGTGGGATGACGGGCATAGCCGCGCTGGGCTATTTCGTCAGCCCTCGCGCCGATGCCACGCTGGAGGATTACCTCAAGCACATTGATCACGCCGTCAAAGTCTGCGGGATTGATCACGTGGGGTTGTGCACGGATTTCCCCATCCGGGGCATCGAGGCGTCGGCCATGCGCGAGAGCTGGTATCTTCCCCGACTGCGAATGTTCAAGCCGTCGTACAACGTGCGCTGGCCGCCCTGGATCCCCGAACTCGACAAGCCGGAGCGATTCCGCATCGTCGCGCACGCGCTGGCCAAGCGCGGCTACAAGACGGGCGAGATCGAAAAACTTCTCGGCGGTAACTGGGTTCGCTATTTCCGCGATGTCTTCGGCGGCTGAGGTGGAGCGGATCAAGGGTGGTTTTCGCCTTCATTGACAGTCCGGCGGATCCTGACGTAAATTTCCTTTTTCCAGAGAGATTATCGCCAGAGGCATCACCGAGGTCGCATGAACATCCAGGCCTTACACTTTGATGAGCGCGGCTTGATTCCCGCCATCATCCAGGAGAGTGAGACCGGGCGGATTCTCCTCTTCGGCTACATGAACACGCGGGCGTTGGAACTGACCTTACAGACGGGGCGCATTCATCTGTGGGATGTCGCCGCTCGCTGCGTCCGGCCCCAATCCGATGATCGCCCGCAGAAGGTGGCCGACGTGTTCATCGAGTGTGAGGGAGATGCTCTGATCGTGAAGGTGAGCGCCCTCCCGTCGGCGTCCGGGGTCTCTCCCCCACGGCACTCGCTCCGGTCGGAACGGCAGCCGACGGAGCAGGCGGTCTCGCTCATCGGCATGGAATCACTGGAACTCGGCATCTTGCTGGGGGAAATTTTCCGCATGATCCAGGAGCGCAAGCGCGAGCGACCGGAGAACTCGTACACGGCGCGGCTTCTCGATAGCGGGCTGGACACCATCCTGAAGAAGCTCGGCGAACAAACGATCGAAACGATCATCGCCGCCAAGAGCGGATCGCCCCGCGAGCTGAGCGCCAAAGTATCGGCGCTTCTCTACCACCTTCTCGTTTTGCTCGCCGAGCGCGAGCTTGATCCGAGGGAGATTCTCCTGGAGTTGAAAATGTGGGGGACTCCCACCGCTGACATGAAGTCGGTTCACGTCCAATGAACCTCAATACCATCACACCGACGTTCAAGGAACTGTGCGAGCTGGCCGGGCGCGGCAATGTCATCCCGGTGACGAAGGTCATCGCCGCTGATTTGCTGACGCCGGTTTCGGCTTTTCTCAAGATCCGAAGCGAAGCGACCTATCCCTTTCTTCTCGAATCGGTGGAGGGAGGAGAGAAGATCGCCCGCCATTCGTTTCTCGGCTGGACGCCTCACACGATCATTCGCTCGCGGCAGGAGAGTTCGATCATCGAGGCTCCCGGAGAACGCATCGAGCGGCGCGAACCGTTGCTGGACCTTCTCCGGGAGCTGACGGCGTCCTATCGTCCGGTGATGCGACCCGGATTGCCTCCGTTCACCGCCGGGGCGGTCGGGTACCTCGGCTACGATGGCGTCCGGTGGTTCGAGCGCGTGCCGATGCGCGCTCGGGACGATCTCCATCTGGACATCGCCCAGATGATGTTCCACTCTCACCTGCTGGCCTTCGATCACGCCAAGCACCAGATTCACATCATCGCCAATGTCTTCACCGGCGGGCGGGAACATCGGCTGAAGGAGAAGTACGAACACGCCATCGCCGAGATCGAAAGAGTTGAAGAGTGGCTCCGTCGTCCGCTGGAGGTGCCGCCGATCCCTCCGAATCCACGCCCGCTCTCTCTGCACTCCACCATGACGCAGGGAGAATTTGAGGAGAAAGTTCGCCGCATCAAAGACTACATCGCGCGGGGCGATGCCTATCAGGTGGTCCTCTCTCAGCGGTTCGATGTGGAGATCGGCGGGATTGATCCCTTCCAGATCTATCGCGCCCTGCGGATGATCAATCCCTCCCCTTATATGTATTGCATCAAATGCGACTTCGGCTGGATCATCGGGGCCTCGCCCGAAATGCTCGTGCGGTTGAAAGGGCGAGAGATCACCTATCGCCCGATTGCCGGAACCCGTCCGCGCGGTCAGACCGAGGAAGAAGACCGTCAGCTCGAACAAGAGATGCTGGCCGACGAAAAAGAACGAGCCGAGCACGTCATGCTCGTTGATCTCGGACGCAACGATGTCGGGCGCGTCGCCGAGTACGGATCGGTGCAGGTGACCGATCTGATGTCGGTCGAACGCTATTCCCATGTCATGCACATCGTCTCTACCATTCGCGGACGACTGCGGGAGGATCGGGACCGATTCGATCTGCTGGCGGCCTGCTTCCCGGCGGGAACGCTCACCGGCGCTCCCAAGATTCGCGCCATGGAGATCATTGACGAGCTGGAGCCCACGCGTCGGGGCATTTACGGGGGAGCCGTCATGTATATTGATTATTCGGGCAATCTCGATTCCTGCATTGCCATCCGAACGGCGGTGATCACAAACGGGCGGGCTTCGATTCAGGCTGGCGCGGGCATTGTCGCCGACTCCATCCCGGAAAAGGAATATCACGAGACGGTGAATAAAGCTCGCTCGATCCTTCGCGCCATCGAGATGGCAATGACTGATCTGTGAGGGAGCTATGCCAAGGACCTTGCGACTCAGTCTCCGATGCATTCGCCATCCCGATCATGTGGGGCCCGGTGATTTCTCGCGGCTATTGCGGGCGACGCGCACCGGTATCGTTGGCCTGGGCCTGGCGCTGGCGCTGGCGAGTCCGGCTCTGGGTCAGGCCCAGCGGGCGACGGGCGAGGCCCCTCCCCCACCCACGACGTTTAACGTTGAGGAGCTGAAGGACCTGCAAGCGGTGATCGAAACCGACCTGGGAACGATTGTCATCGAGTTCTTCGCTCAGGCAGCGCCCCGTCATGTCGCCTATTTCGTCAGCCTCGCCCGCCAGGGATTTTACAACGGGACGACCTTCCATCGGATTCTCCCCAAGAGTTTGATTCAGGGCGGCGATCCGCTCAGCCGCAACCCGCGCACTCCCCGTGAGGCCCTCGGTCGAGGCGGACTCGATAAGCTCCCGCCGGAATTCAACGATCATCCCTTCACGCGAGGCGTCGTCGGCGCCGTCCTCCGACCGAATCAGCCCAACAGCGCCGGCACTCAGTTCTTCATCTGCGTCACCGATCAAGGACAACTGGATCGGCGATTCACTGCTTTTGGTCGGGTCGTCGAGGGAATGGATGTGGTGGAGAAAATCTCCGAAACGCCCACCGATGCCGAGGGACTGGCTCAGAAGCGCATCGTGATGAAGACGGTGACGATTCGTCCCTCGCCTCTCGCGCAGGTGGACGAGCTGAAGAAATATCGCGTCGTGCTGGAGAGCGAACTGGGAGCCATCACGCTCGAATTTCTTCCCGAGATCGCTCCTCGACACGTGCGCCATTTCATCAGCCTGGCCGGAAGCGGCTTTTATGACGGGACGACATTCCATCGCATCTATCCCGGCTACATGCTCATGGGAGGCGATCCGCTCACCCGCAGCGACGACCGCAGCCTCTGGGGGCGAGGGTGGTCCGGCGACTTCCTTCCCGCC
>DATLZR010000092.1 GCA_035573895.1 Blastocatellia bacterium
GACTGGGAGCCGTTGACTATCTCGTTCAGGGTACCACCTATCCCGACGTCATCGAATCGCAATCGGTGCGCGGCCCTTCGGCGGTCATCAAGAGTCATCATAACGTTGGCGGGCTTCCCGATGCGATGCGGCTCAGACTCATCGAGCCGCTCCGAGAGCTGTTCAAAGATGAAGTCCGCGAGGTCGGTCGCCGGCTGGGGATTCCTCAAGAGATCATCGAGCGCCATCCTTTCCCCGGACCCGGGCTGGCCGTGCGGATCGTCGGCGAGGTCACGTCGGACCGGCTGGAGATTCTTCGGGCCGCCGATGTCATTGTCACCGAGGAAATCGCTCGTGCGGGACTCGGACGGGACCTCTGGCAAGCCTTCGCCGTGCTGCTGCCGGTCAAAAGTGTCGGCGTCATGGGCGATGATCGCACCTATGAGTACACCATTGCGGTGCGAGCTGTCCACAGTGTGGACGGAATGACCGCCGACTGGGCCCGACTGCCGTACGATGTGCTGGCGCGCATTTCCAATCGCATCGTGGCCGAGGTGCGAGGAGTCAATCGTGTCGTCTACGACATCAGCTCGAAGCCGCCGAGCACGATTGAATGGGAGTGATGGTCTTCGGAAAAGTGGAGGTGTTCCCGTCAACGCCTATCTCGAGGTGGCGAAGTCGCACGATCTCTTTCGTCCGTTAAGCAGGTCCCTGCCCGAGGATCGGGGCGAGATGGAAGCTCATCGGCACGCGGGGAAATGGTCATGATGAGGTTTCAGACAATCCGACAGTTATCCTTTCGAGCGGGAATCGTTGCGTTCGCTCTGCTCGTCACCATGGGAGGTGAGCGGCGGGGCGTCTCCCTCTCCACCGGGACGTCGCAGGTCCAGACCTTCCCCTTTGGCGAAAATGTCATTGCCGATATTACCGCCGCCGGAGAAACGGATACCTACATGTTCACCGCCGCCGAAGGCGACGTGATCACTGCGCGAGTCGTGGACTGTTCGACGGGAGGAGTCTTCGATCCCTGTATGGAACTGCGCGATCCCGTAGGTCGGACGCTCACCCAGGTGTGTGATCGAATGGTCGCGCGCATCACCGGACACCGGCTGGCGCTTTCGGGTTCCTATACGCTGACGGTCGGCGACGATGGGCTGGATCGCACAGGTCGCTACAGCTTCTTCCTCCAGCGGGTGAACTCTCCCGGTCTGGCCGAGACGCTGCTGACGAACGATGCTTTGCCGGGCGGCGTGAGCTTTTGCGGGGAGGCGGCCACCTATACCTTTCGCGGTCGAGCGGGCGATCAGGTGAGGATCTCGATGGTGCGTGACGCGGGCGCGTCGTTGACTCCATCCCTCGAACTGTACGACGAAACGGGACGACTCCTGACCCGGACGGCAGCCGCCCCGGGTCAGTCAGAAGCTCGAATTGACCGCCTCCTACCCAGTGCGGGCCCCTTCACCCTCGTCGCGAGTGATGTTCAGACACAAACGGGAACCTATCGAATCACCCTCAGCGTCTCGCTCGGACAGGCCGTTCTGCCACTTATCTCTATCGGTCGCGGACCTGAGGGGATTCGTCGAACCACCATTCTTCTGACCAACCCGTCATCCACCCCTGTGCGGGGCCGGATGGAATTTCTCCAGCCCGATGGTCAGCGTCCGTTGCTCGTCACATTTCAAGGCGTGACCGATTCGCAGTTTCTTTTCTCCCTTCCGCCTGGAGGGATGCGCGCCTTTGAAAGCGAGGATGCTACTACACCGGCGCAGGGGTTCGCCCGCCTGACGAGCGATTTGCCGCTTCGTGTCGTGGTGACGCTTCGATCCCTCGATCCCTCGGGAGCCCCAGTCTTCGAGACAAGCTATGGAACACTCGGTCTTCAGCGGACGGCTTCCGTTGTCGCCGATAGCCTGGGGGAAGATGCCGAGACCGGGATCATTCTCTACAACCCGAGCGATCAACGGGCTGATGTCACCATTCAACTGCTAACCCCAAACGGACAGGCTGCCGCCAATCCGGTAACGCTCGCCGTTGCTCCGGGAACGCTGGCGGTGAGTCCATCAGGCGAAGGGATTCGTTTCCTCGGAGACCTGTTCCCTTCCGTCGGCACGATTTCGGAGTTTCTGGGAGCGATGACCCTCACGAGCACAACGGATGTGATCGTCCTTCCCGTTCGCCGACGGGGCACGCGCCTGACAATTCTTCCCCAACTGTAGACGAGAGGCTGAGCGGTGGTCATGGATACGCTGTTCGAGTTTTTCTTTAAATACAAGCCGGTCGTCTTCGAGAAAGGAGATCTGAGCTTTGCCGCAGGTCTCTCGCCCGTGGTGCTCGTTGTGCTCCTCATCGGCGTCCTGGGAGCCGGATCATTCACCTACCTGCGCTCACGAGGATCGCTCAATTGGAAGTGGAGAAGCGGCCTTCTCGCCCTTCGGCTGGGCGCTCTGCTGGTGCTTCTTTTTTGCCTTCTTCAGCCGGTGATCGTCGTCCCCTCGATTGTTCCTCAGACGAGTTACGTGGCAGTTCTTGTGGACGATTCGAGGAGCATGGCCATCAGGGATGTAGACGGGCGGAGTCGGGCCGAGTCGGTAGCACAATTGCTCGCGCCCGATGCCCCGTTCGTCGCGCATCTCGGCGAGAAGTTCAAGCTTCGCCTGTATCGCTTTTCGCGTCAGCCGGAAGTGGTGACGGAGGCTCACCGTTTGACCGCCGGGGGATCGCGAACGAACCTTCTCTCGGCGGTAGAGTCAGTAGCCAATGACCTCAAAGGACTGCCGCTTTCGGCGCTCGTCATTTTGAGCGATGGGTCAGACCATTCGACAATGGACCTGGCGCGCGCGCTTCAGAGCCTGCGGGCGCGTAAGCTGCCGGTCTACGTCGTGGGCGTGGGGAGCGAGGAGTTCGAGACTGATGCCGAACTGGTCAGAGTCAACGTTCCTCGTCGAATTCTCAAGGGGTCGTCGGTCACGGCGGATCTTCTGGTGCGCGTCGGGCGTCGTCTGAATCGGCGCATCGCTGTGAACGTCAGCGAAGAGGGGAAGGTGATCGCATCGCAGGAATTTGAGGTCAGAGCTTCCTCCGAACCTCAACCCGTGCGTCTCGATTTCACGCCAACGCTGACCGGGATGGTCCGTTACCGCTTCGCCGTGAATGTCCAGCCCAACGAACTGATCGCGGAAAATAACCATCAGGACGCCGTGATCGAGGTCCGCCAAGAGGTCGCGCGGGTCCTCTACATCGAGGGCGAGCCCCGATGGGAGTATGGAAAACTCCGTCATGCCCTGGCCGAAGATCAACAGGTGAATCTCGTTTCCGTCGTGCGAACGGCGCGGGGAAAGTTTTATCGTCAGGGGATCGAGAAACCGGATGAGCTGATCGAGGGCTTCCCCAAATCGCGCGAGGAATTGTTCCGCTATGAGGGCCTGATTCTGGGCAGCATCGAGGCGGGGTTTTTCAGCTTCGATCAGTTGAAGGAGATCGAGGCGTTTGTCAGCGAGCGAGGAGGAGGATTACTGATGCTCGGCGGGGATCGGTCGT
>DATLZR010000093.1 GCA_035573895.1 Blastocatellia bacterium
GCTTCTCCATCCCGGTCGAACCGGAGGTGATCCGGTCGGTGGTGCAGACCTGAGGGGGAGCGGATGACATGAGGATCGGAAACGGGTATCCACTGACCCTCGAGGGGAGCCGATTTCTCAGAGCATTCACAGTTCGGAGCGACGGCGCAAGACCAGTCAGGGGACTGACCTCCACAGCCGTGAGATTTTTTGGACACAGCGGTGTGTCCGGGAGACGGGGAGGTGATTCCGTGGCGAAAGAGTGCACCATGAACCAGGAGCGGAAGTCACGCTAGCCCGCTATCGGACGGGCTTGCCAGGAGGAGGAGACTTACGAGGAGATCCGCGACGTCCTGCGGGTGGAGTGGAACCCGCAACTCCGGTAACACCCGACTCCTGCCGCAGACGGCGAACAAGACGCATGAACGCCTTCACACGCTCCCTGTCCACGGGACGATGCACGACTCCATCCTGCTTGAAAAACGTACCCACGATCACTCCATCAGCTTCGTTGAGCACGCGCGCCACGTTCTCGACCGTCACTCCACTGCCGACGAGCACCGGTGTATCGCGAGCGAGGACCTTCGCCTCCCGGACGAGTTCAAGCGGGGTCTCCTGTCCCGTCATCGCTCCGGAAAGGATGATCGCATCGGCTCGCCCCCGCTCGATCGTCTCCAGAATCTCCTGCGAGAGATCGCGCGGGGCAAGCGGCGCCGAGTGCTTCACGGCGACATCAGCGAAGACCTTCACCGGGCTTCCAAGCATCCGCCGATCGCGCAGCAGAAGATGCGCCGCTCCTGCGATCACTCCTTGATCGGTCACACGCACACCCGTGTAGATGTTGACTCGAATGAACTCCGCGCCGATGGCTGTGGCGATGGCCAGCGCACTGCGCGCATCGTTGCGCAGGACGTTTATACCAAGCGGCTTGGCGAAAGACCGCTTCACTTCCGAGCCGAGCACAGTTAGAAAGGCCACCGTATGAGGAGGAACGCGGCGAGGATAGTACGGTGCGTCGCCAAAGTTCTCAAGCAGAAAGCCATCCACGCCCCCTTCGGTCAGCGCTTCCGCATCGGCCAAAACGCGCGCGCACACATGCGCCCAATCCCCATCGAATCCCGGTGACCCCGGCAAAGCCGGCACATGGAGCATGCCGATGACGGGCTTCTCGACTCCGAAGATACGGCTCAGCATCACCGCGTCGCTCAGTGTACGATGCCTCACCTGAAGGCGCAAGTTCCACACTCCGAATGCAGGAACTGCTCAATTCGAGAAGGAGCGATCAATCCGGGAGCTTAGCATGGAAATGGCATGGGGAGACAGGGTGTAAAAGAAGGCCTCACGACAAAGGAAGAGGGGCCAACGAATCCGGAGCCCGGACCAGCACAAGATCGCTCAGTATGCCCAACGAATGCGTGATAGGCGGAAGGGTCTACAAATTCTGGTGATGGCGATTTTCCTGGTAATGGTCTGCAGGGGGCCTGGGAGCACTGGCATTTTTCAGCAATGGGCCAGAGGGCGTGGGAAAAAGTCCTCAACGGGTTTTCCCATCATCAGGCCAACGCGCGGTTTGACCTTCGGCAGGTTCACCCGGAATGGATAACGGCCAGCACCTCTAGTACGATCATTCTAGGCCAACGGCGACTTCTACCACACAAGTGTCTCAGGTGCTGCCACATGTAGCCCGCGTCCAGGAGCGCTATCTGAAGGAATCACCGGGCTGGCATCACGTTTACAACCAGTGACGAGGCATCAGGATTTGACAGCGTGGCAGAGGCCAGAAGTCAAATACAGGCACTTCAAAGCCCTGATGCGATTCGCAGACACGCCTCGACAGCCTGTAAATCGCGAGGCGTCAACCGGCCCAGCTTATGGATGATCAACTTTCGATGTACCGTCGCCAGATGAGAACGCGTCCAAGAAGGTTGCTGTAACCCTGCCGCCTGCCAGTCCTACAACTGATAGTCAGTGACCGCTGAGTCTTCGGCAGAATCGAAGTGAGACCCACAACGAGCAACTCGTCCCAGTCATTGTGATAGATGTCCGTACTGATGACGACTGCCGGACGTTCCTTTTGCCCTGAGGCATCGCTGAAAGGAAATTGAATGAGGACCACATCCCCCGCTGATAGGGATGCCGCACTGCCATGATTACTCCTCGGAGCCGTCCCAGTGCTCAGCGCTCAGATATAACCATCCAAGGCTTTCGGCCACCCGATACAACTCATCCTCTTCGACCAGTCGCTGCAGGATCAAAGAGCCGAACGTGTTCGGTGGAAACTTGGATGGGCCTAGGGATCGGTGAATTGTCAACAGACCTTGCTCGGCCCAGGCCTCAATGATCTGAGGTGAAACGCCGATCCGAGCTGCCGCTTCTTCTACAGAGATCATAGCCATTGGTATCACACCTCTTCGCCTATTTCATTCTGAGCCAAACCGGCGCTGAGATCAACGCACCATTTTTCAATCTGAGCCATCCGGAGTGATCCCCATTGAGGGCAGGAGGGACTGAGTGGCATCAAATTCCCGTTCCCGTGCTCACGGCATATCCTCTCCCTGATTGAGTTGCTCAGCTCCCGCAATGGTTCCTGAGGCGTCCTTGACGAAATCTCCCGTCCGCCTCTTGGGATCGAACCAGATCCGACTTAGAGGTCCTTTTCGGGAAGTCCCAGAGAGGATGACAGAGGCAAAATTATCGTCCGAACAGCATGCGCTCAACCGAGTCCGAAAAGTAGCGGTGCCACAGGAGAGGGGATCCCACCGGCAACCGGGATCCCCTCGATGCTCCTTAGAAGAAGACCTTCACTCCAAATTGGAGGATGCGGGGATCGAAGGCCGAGGTGATCACCCCAAAGAGCGGCGTTCCCACAGTGATGTTCGGCCCACCGAAATTCGTTCGATTGAAAAGATTGAAGAACTCCGCGCGAAACTCCACGTACGCCGTCTCAGTCAACGTCGTCTTCTTGATCACGGAGAAATCGAAGTTGCTGAATCCGGGGCCGATGATCACGTTTCGCCCCGAGTTCCCGAACTCCCCGACCGGCGGCACCAGAAAAGCCCCCGTATCGAACCACTGTTCCCGTCGTCGTTTATCTGCGGGCAGATTCCCATCGCGAATTCGATTGGGGCGATCCGTCAGCCCGCCGGTCAGGCTGCGGTCTCCGGAAACGCGCGGCGTCCAGGGCGTCCCGCTGGCCAACGTCCAAATCCCTCCGACCTGCCATCCGCCGATCAGCTTGCCGAGGAATCCCGAGACGTTGGCAAGGTATTTTTGCCCGGGGCCTAGAGGCAGCTCGTAAATGCCGGTGAACGTCGCCCGATGGCGCTGATCGTAATCGGAATGGGCTCGCTCTGCCCGGAGATTGCGCGGATCCTGCGGGAAGAACTGTTCGCTTGCACCGCCCACAGCACCTGGCGAATCATCAATCGAATGCGAGTAGGTGTAGCTCCCTATGAGCAGAAGACCTCGGGAGAGGCTCTTCTGCACATACAGTTGCAGCGCATTGTAGCTGGAGTTGGCGTGGCTGAATGTCGTCAAAAACGTCCCCCAATTCGGGAACGGTCGGAAGTACGGCGCCTTCGGCGTCCCTGGCACCGCTCCTTGATTCACCCACTTGATGTTGTCGAGATTGGTCCCCTTGTTTCCCACGTAGCTGAGATCCATTACCAGGCCCTCCTGGAACTGGTGCTGAATCCCGAAGCTCCACTGCTGGACGTACCCATCCTTGAAGTCAACGGCCAGGTTCCGACCACCGGGGACGCCGACGACTCGCCCTTCCGGGAATGGCGCCTCGAAAGCGAGCAAAAGCCCTGCCGCTGGATTCGCGCGAAACGTCTCGTCCACACGAAACGGGATATTGTTCCAGGCGAGGAAGATACCGTTCCAGAGGGCGAGGTTGTAGTAAATCCCATATCCCGTGCGCAGCACCGTCGTCCCCTTCCCCGTCAGGTCAAAGGTCAGTCCCAAACGCGGTCCCCAATTTCGGGTCGTGTAGGGGTAGAGCGAGCGATTGCGCCGACCACGAAAGCCATTGTTCGGATCCCCGGCGATGAGGATCTTCCCGGGCTGTGGTGGGTCGAGATACCCATCGGGGACGAACACGCTCATGCGATTCTGCTTGTCCACAAACGGCTGATACAGTTCGTAGCGAATCCCGTAGTTTAACGTGAAACGCGGAGTCACCTTGTAATCGTCTCCAAAGTAGAACGCAAAGAGCGTCGAACGCGCATCGGCGCGAGGGATCCCCCGCGTCCGTTGAGCAACCTGCGGCAAACCGAGCAGGAACTCCGGCAGCCCCGTCGAAGCTCCCGTCAGGAAGTTGGTGAAGGTGAAGACCCCGCGATTGAAGGCCAGCACGCTCACGTTATTGAACTGAAGCGGACGAATATCCAGACCGGCGCGAAACGTATGCTTCCCTCGAATCGCCATGAGGTTGACGACGATCTGCTCGGAATTCTCCACACGCTGTTCGGGGGCAAACGAGAGGTCTCCGATCGTGGCGAACCCACTGATGCTCACGCTCGGATAGCCGTCCAGCTCCGGTGAGAGTGGTAGCAACCCCCGAATGCCCAACTGCTGCGTTCCCCGAAACTTCCCCACCTGTTCCGACGTGTTCAGGGCACGCTCTCGGTTGTACCCCAGGCGCACCTCGGCGATCAGCGTGGGACGGAAAGTGTAGGTGTTCACAACGGCCACATTCTGAACCGTCAGCTTATTGAAGAGCCCAAAGCGCGGGATCGCTCCCGGAGTGAAGTCATCCGTATCGGACCAGGTGTAGCGCGCGAACAGGCGCCAGCGATCCGAAACGTTATGATCCACGCGGATGTTGAACAAATCTCCATCGAGCCGCCGACTTTGAAAATTGACGAAGTTCGGTCGCTGAAAGGGCGCATTGGGCAGCGGATAAAGGGCGATCAAAGCTCGAGAGATCGGATGGATCCGATCCGATGGGATCCGATTGTTCGGAAAGGGTTGTCCCGTCTGGGGATCCAGCACGGGTCTCGGATCGGCTGAAAAATCTCCCGCGCGCTCGGCCTCCGTGGGCACTTGAGCTGTCGCCGTCACTCCCCGTCGGAACCTGAGCCACTCCATGCTGGAGAAGAAAAACGCTCGATTTCGGACGATCGGTCCTCCGAGCGTCCATCCGAACTGGTTCCTTCGGAAGGGGGGTGGCTCCTCCAGATCGAAGAAGTTGCGAGCATCCAACACGTCATTCCGAATGAACTCGAAGAGATTGCCGTGGACCTCATTCGTACCCGACCGGGTCGCCACATTCACCTGCCCATTGGAGAAGTACCCGTACTGCGGATCATAGGGAGAGGTCTGCACCTTGAACTCCTGCACCATCTCAATCGAAGGCTGCAAGCTCGTGTTCCGAAACCGGAATCCGGAGGATTCAACGCCATCAATTAAGTAGCTGTTGTTGCTTGCCCGCCCTCCGCTCAGTTGCAGCCCGATGTTGTTCGGTCCGGAGCCGCGCAACGTCACGTGCGCCTTGACCGCGGGAGCTGCTCCTGGCACCAAATAGGCGAGCTGCAGATACTGTCGGCCATTGAGCGGCAGCTCCAGCACCTCGCGCCGATTGATCACCGCCCCAATGTTCGCATTCTCCGTATTCACCAAAGGGACCTGACCGACAACGATGACCTCCTCCCTCACTTCCCCGGGCTGCAAGACGATGTCCAAACGGGCTGCCTGCGCAACTTCCAAGATGATCCCGCTCTGCACGAATGGGCGAAATCCCATACCCTCGGCCCGAAGCACATATTCCCCCGGCAGAAGATTGAGGACTCGATAAAGCCCATTCTCATCGGTGGTCACGGTTCGCGTCTCGTTCGTCCGCATGTTCCTCACCGTAATCGTGACGCCCGGGACGACCGCGCCTTTCACGTCCGTGACGATGCCCGTCAGAGAGGCCACCGTCGTCTGTGCCTCAGCGTGACAGAAGAAAAGCAACAAAAGAACGAGCGGATGAAAGATGCGCCACCTCATCATCGCCATAATCTCCCCTCCTTTCGGAGGGCGATCCTAGTTCCATTGGCCCGGGAAGTCAAACGAGAAGGCTTTATGGGATTGATAAAGATTCGTTATGTGGTCCGGGGATCACCGGTGGATCGCTGGAAGGAGCGCCGCTGGCATACGCTATTTCGTAGCCGAAGCGATGGCTACCCTCCAGAGATCCTCGGTCTGTTCTATATCCCGTTGCCACGGTGATGGAGGTCGCCGGGCCGATGGCCAGACCATTCGCTCGCCCCAGCCGACCATTGGCCATTAGCCCGAACGGGGATTCAACCCGCGGCCGGTATCAAGTGCTCCTCGCAAGCACTCTAACCAGTGAGAAGGCACAATTCAACGTGCGTTGGGAGCTATGAGGAGGTGTTGATGTCGCTCGGCAACGCCCGGAACCGATGAAAACCTGGGAGCGACCGCTTCCAGCGGACTTGGCCTTCAGCTCTACCGAGCACGCCGGAGGCGTGCGCTCCGGGGCATTTTCGGAGGAGAAAGCATTATGTGGGACCGACGACGGAGAAGCGCTTTCCTTTTAACAGTCATCTTGTGTCTTGCACCTCTACATGCAGCCGCTGAGCTGGCGGCGAACGGCGTGGTGCTTCAGCTTTCGCTGGCCGAGGGCAGTCCTTCGGACATGGAGGTCGAGCGCAACCAGCGCGATATCAGCATACTGAGATTGAAGCTCGAAAGCACGGGCGGCGAAGCCGCGGTTTCAGCTCTCACATTATCCCGACAGGGCACACCTTTGGCCTCTCAGGATTTCTGGAAGGTGTCCATCTTCGATGAAAGCCGCACCCCCCCGATCGAATTAGCCAGCGGCGATTTCGACATTGACCAGCAACTCAATGAGACGCTAATTCTGCGCTTTCGCTCTCCTTTGCGCATCAGTCCGAGCACTCCCCGCGTCCTTTTGCTCAGGGCCGATATCTCTTACAACGCCACACCGGGCGACACCCATCGTCTGGAGATTCGCTCGTTGGAGACGCAGGCGGCGGTAAGGGGGCTGGGCTTGAAGAGCGCCGAGATTCGCATACGGGATTTTTCCTGCTGTGGCGTGGGAGAGCCGACGCGCGTCCTCTGGGTGAGCGAGCAAGGCCGCGACACCCATGACGGCCGCAGTCCCCAACGAGCGTTACGGACCATTGCCGAAGCGGCTCGACGTGCGCAAGCGGGGACAGCCATTTACGTGATGCCGGGAATTTATCGAGAAGAGAACATCGCTTTTGCCCATGACGGCACTGAAGAGCGTCCGATCCTTTTGACCAAGGCTCCGAACACTGATGGTGCGGTGGTCCTGAGAGGATCGGTGCATGCTTCTGATCTGGCCTGGGAACCGGTCAGCCCGGGCACCTGCCCCCGCCTTTTTCCCAACGCCCTGGGAGACTGCTTGCTCGGTCGGATTTACTCTACGTCACTCACCGTCACCCCGGACATGGCCCCGCGTTTTATCGTGGAGCTGGATGAAGCGGGGAATTTCCTCAGGCGGTATCCTCTGGCCCGCGAGCCGGATTGGACGGTGCCGCAGGATACTCCATGGAAATACAACCTGCTGTGGTGGACGGCTAGTGGGAGTGAGAACACCTACTCGAGTCGCTTTTTGACCGATATAGAAGATGACACCACCTGTGAGCCGAACGATGAGTGCCGGTCTACAGAACACGGCAACTTGACCTCCGACTTCTTGGGCGATCTCACTGGCGCGCGCATCTACATTGATGGCCGGGATAGCTATGTACAGGAAGCCGTCATCAAAAGTCACAATCGCCGAACGGGGACGGTGGAGCTGCACCGCCCCCTTCTGTCGGATGAAGATTGTGCGTCTGGCCGCCTCCCCCGGGACTATTGCTACGCTAATCCCATCGCTGACTATGGTGGAACGTATCCGCCCTTTGGCCGGTGGTCCAAATACTACCTCGAAGACAAACCCCAGTTTCTCGATAGCGAAGGCGAATGGTGGTATGACAGGGCTAATCGCCGCCTCTATTTCTTTGCCCCCCGTGGCGTCAATCCCGGAACGCTCAACATAGAGATTTCCGTCCGTGACTCGGCCTTCATCTTCGGGGGCAAGTCGCACATTGTGCTGGAAAATCTGACGGTGGAGTATTACAACGGAAACCTTATCCGCGTTTCCAATCTTTCCATCCCCAGGGAACAAACGCGAAATCTGATCTTTCACAACCTGAAACTCCGCGGTGGGTTTGGGGGAATCTCGGTTGACGCCAGTTACGGCTGCTGGTTGCGGCAAAACTGCGACCCCCAACGGGACGTCCCAACCGACAGAGAATACAACATTGATGGGGTGCGAATCGAAGGCTCAGAAATCGCTTGGATGGACAATGCCGGGATAGACATCTCTGCTTACGATCATCTGTACTACTCCGACGTGTTTCACTACCCGCTGATCCGAAACGTGACGATTCGAAGGAACGCCGTTCACGATGTCTATTTGCACCGCAGCGCGCCTTGGGGAGGTGGCACACCCGGAATCCGCTTTTATCCGGTAGCGGATCAGGTGGTCATTGACGGCAACCACGTTTACAACATTGGTAGTGAGAGTGTCACCTTTGCGGAAACGGTGGTTGTGCAACGTGAGACAAAGGTTGGGAGCCTTTTGATCGCCGACAATGTAATTGAAAAGGCGTGCCTCCATGACGGCGACTGTGGGGCATTGCGGTTTTGGGGCTGGCCTCATGATATCTTCTTCGAAGATGTGCTGATCTACCGCAACAAGATCATGAACACCTTCGGGTGGGATTATTTGGGGTTCCGAAATAATATTCGGAACTCTTGGCCGCCAGAGTACGCCCCCTACGCCGGCGGGGTAGGCAATTACCTCGATTGGGGGACGAACATCCACGTTTTCCGCAATATCTTTTTTAACAACGGGACCGGCATCGGGCCCTTTGAGGGCTATCGTCTGGGCCGCGTCTATTACTTCAACAACACCGTCGTCAATAGTGGTCGTGGGCTTTCTTTGGGCTTTATAGGATCCGAGGGGGTGCCTCCCGACAAGGAGACGGTGATCAAGAACAACATCTTCGTCGCCAGCGGGGAGTGGGCCGGCGAGATTGCCGTGCTGCGCCGGAATGAGCAGGAGAATTACACCTACCAGGACCTGGATTACAACCTCTATTACTCCTACGGCTTTCTCCCTGACACGGAGACCAGGCTCCACGGCCTAGCCAAGGTTGCGCGCTGGACCCGTCGTTCCTGTGACGGAGAGGTAAAATGGTGCTGGGATGGCGACGATGTGTATGGGAGTCTCAGGGAGTTGCGAATGGCGATCCCTGTCTGGGAGCGGCATGGGCTTGGCGACGTCAACCCAATGTTTCGGAATTACCCAACAAACTACGAACGACACCGAGGCATCCTCAACTACACGGCATCCGATTTCGTCGTGCCCGACTTGCGGCTCGCGCCCAATAGCCCGGCCATTGATCGGGGGACCTCGCTGCATCCTTCGCTCAAAAGCTTGCTGGATCGGTTTCGGATTAAAGACAAGCCCTTGGGCCGGGGATATGACCTTGGGGCTTTCGAGTCCATTCCTCCGTTGCCGGCTTCCTCGCCCGCGGTCGCTTCGAGTTCTGTCCCAACAGCTACCGCTATCTCCGCTGTTGCTTCCACCGTTCCGCCTTCAACGGGCGACTCTGGATCTGACACCAGGATTAATTGCACCAGTAGCCCGAAGAATAATTCGGCTCTCCGGGTCCAGATGTTTCGCCGCTATTTTAGCGCCATTAGCAGCTCCATTCGCTCGGTTCAGCCAGACGCTCAAACCGGCGCCAAGCCTGGAACGATAACAATCCCTGGAAGCGTGTACTCCCGGGTTTTCATCACTGATGACGTGCGTGGAGCACAGGCACGATTCCCTGGACTTTCGCACAGCCACTCAAGGCAAGCGGATCAGTTCGCGAAAATCCAGCGAGGGACGAACGTCCGTTTCCGTTCCCACGATCCGCCCTCGGTGATCAACCCAATAATAATTCGAGCCGCTTTCCACCTTGAACTCCTGACCGGTGAGCGGGTCAACGACGTCTTCCACACCCAGCATAGCATTAGACCGTCGGCGACTGAGTTCGTCCTGCACCGACTGGCGGGTCCAGTACGTGTTGGAGATGATGTTGGAAATCTCTTGATGCGTTCGGGTGACAATCTGTGATGTAGCCGCCGTGAGATGCTGCTGCATCTGAACCCACTGGGGATTCAGTTGGAACGTCGCGAGCAGGTGCTCCAGTGCCGCTTGTGCCTCGGCGACTCTGTCACTTGTGCTGAGGTAGCCGTAGAGTAGGTCCACATTCCATACCGCAATCTGATACGCTTGCGATACTTTGGTAGCCGCGAAATAATAACCGTGCAGCGGCTGACCTTCCCGACGACAGGTGAAGGCGACTTCACCTGCCGTCCACCGGGTCGAGAATCCCGGCGCGCTGTATTGCCGCGCGATGGCATTGATGGCCTGCACGGCTTCGGGGCGACCGCGCGCATCAGTTATCTTCGCCTCCGTGCAGCCCCGCGCCGCCTTTGTCAGAGCATACTCCCGAGCAAAGTCTGTCCCCGCAACGTACTGCCTCACCATGAACGTGACGCCATACCCTGGTGAGTACCACGAGCCTTCACGGAATCCCGTCCATTCCAGCATCTGATTGGGAACGGCAAACCCCGGAATCTCCGCATCCCCGCCGGTGATGCGAATCTTCCCATCGGGGGAAGTCACCTCCAGGGCCGGACGGACGTCAACTGAGGCGAAGCGGAACAGGCCACCGCTGGCCTTCCACCCTTCGGGAATTTCCACACTGAAGGCATTCTCGCGGGGATCCTGCCAGGTCACGTAGCGAAGGGGTCGCGGCTCCTCCGCTGGCGCCCCGATGAGGCGAAAGCTTTTCAGCAGTGTGGCGAACGTCTCCTCGTTCTGGCGATAGGCCGACCGGGGAGCAGCGAGCCCATAAACGTAGGCGGCTGTCCCCTTCGCGCTGGTGATCCAGGTCAGGAGCCCCATCGCCAGCCGATCCTGTTGGTGTCCCTGCATCTGAAGGGTTGTCGAGTTCACGGACTGTGGGGATTGCCAGCGGACATCGGGCCAGAATTTGACCACGAGATGCCGCAGCATCGCCGGGGCTGCCCGGGCCTCGAGCGCTCCAAAGATGAAGACCGGCCAGATGACAACCTGTTCCCCTTGATCACCTGCAATGAGAATCCGTCCCGACGAGCGATCCACCTGAACCTTCCAATTACGGGGCAGCTCAACGGAAAAACCGGCGGTATCTTCGAACTTAGTCCATCCCCGGGGCCGCTCGCTTCCTCCCTGACCGACAGACCAGTCGCCTCGACCCGCATGGTAAGCAATCCAGGCACCAAGAACAAAAGCGATTCCAAGAAGTCCCCACTTCGCGGATGGTTTCATCGTCGAAATCCTCCTTATCACCACGTGCGTCGCCGTCTTAATCTGCTTTGGCCGTTCGCCCTTCTCCCACCCTCACGGAGCTACCATTCTAACGTCTGGCAATTTCTCAGGCCATAGTGCAGGTTCTCTTGTCAGCTTCTTGTTCGTGCTTTGAGTTCTTTTGGCTCTCCGGTTTTCTCCGAGAAACATCGAAACTCAACTCATAAACTCGAGGGGGGCCGGGGGCGTGATGGAGTCGGTCACGCCACCATTTGCGAACTTCTCTCCGGAGATGTGCGCGACTTCGCGAGGATGTTTTCGGTCACAGCGATGGATACTTCCCTACCCTGGTGCCACTCGGCTTTTTACGCCACTGTTTCTCGCTCCCTTCTGGAGTGAGGCCTCGCCATGACTTTTGTCGGCGTCACGTGCACCTGCGCGAGCCTCCCTCCTCATGGCCCGGAGGAGTTTCACCAGCAGGGGCCGTAATCGTCCATGTAGTCCTGTCGTACGACATTGTTTTCGCCTTTATCGGGAGCCAATCGCGAGCGAGCCGAGGCGATATCCAGGCAAAGCCGCACGGTGCGACTGAGCGTGCGCAGATCATAAGGCTTATTCAATACACCAACGGCTCCCATCTGGAGCAATTCCGATGCTACCTCATTCCGACCATAACCGGTGACAAACAACACCCGTGTATTCGGACTCACCTGCCGCAACTGTTCCAGGACATGCCGACCGTTCATCCGGGGAATCACCAGGTCCAGCAAAACGAGATCAAACTCCCCTCGATACCGACGATAAATCTCAACGGCCTCCGACCCATTCCTCGCCGTGAGCACCTCGTAGCCCAATGACTCCAGCAGCTTTTGTTCCAGTTCGAGAACCATCGGCTCATCCTCGACGACCAAAATGCGCTCGGTGCCTCGAGGGAATGTATCTTCCGGAAGCGAAAGCTCCGCTTTTTCAGCTACGGCCGCGCGGGGCAAAAAGATGTGAAATCGCGATCCTTGTCCGACGTTGCTCTCAACATCAATCCACCCGCCATGCTCCTGCACGATCCGGTTGACGATAGAAAGCCCCAATCCGGTCCCTTTCCCCTTCCCCTTGGTGGTGAAGAACGGTTCAAAGATGCGCGGACGGATCTCCGGGGGAATCCCTTGACCGGTATCGCTGACGGTGATCCGAACAAACGACTTCATCCGGCCAGTTGGAGAGCCACTGTTATCTCGCTCGGGGACATCCACCAGCTTTGTCTCAATCTCCAGGCGGCCACCGTTGGGCATGGCATCACGGGCGTTGACGGCCAGATTAATGAGTACCTGTTGCATCTGTGCGGGATTGGCTTCGACACACACGGTCTCCGCGACGGGCGCCACGCGAACCTCGATGTTCTCCGGCATCATCCGTTCAAGAAAGACCTTTAGTTCATCCAGGCAGTCGCGCAGACGATAGGTTTCGCGTGGCGCGTCTGCCGGGCGGCTCAGGACGAGCATCTGTCGCACCAGTTGCCGGGCGCGATCACACAGTCGCAGCATCTCCTGCCACTTGCGTGACAGCGGATGCGAGCCCCCCATCTGCAGCCGGGCCAATTCGACGAACCCAATGATGGCCGCTAGAAGATTGTTGAAATCATGAGCCGCCGCACTGGCCAGCATCCCGATGGTCTCCATCTTCTGAAGGTGAATATGCTGCTGCTGGAGAAGCTGGCAATGCTGGTGCTCCCGCTCGCATTCCAACGCAAGCCCTAACCAGCGAGCAACGATCTCCAAGATCCAGACCTGCGGCTCGCTGAATTCCCCCGGACGGTCATCCAGTGCCCACACTACCCCCACTACTTCACCCACGGGGGTACGGATCGGCGTCCCAATATAAGACTCGATCTCCCAAGCTGTCAGCAAGCGATTCTCAGGAAACGCCTGATGTACTCCCCGGCAATAAAGCAGCGTCTGTTTCTGCTGCAGAACCTGAGCGGAAGGGTCATGCTCCAGCTCATAACGAACGCCGTGCTTGAGGTTGCCTCGCTCATAAAACGCCAGGACTTCAAGAGCGTCACACTTACCCTTGCACTCGACTCCGGGGACTACTTCCTTTGGCGACGCCTCTTTCTCGATCTCTATCACCGACGGATCGACACCCACAAATACATATTTCATCTCCAGAACATCGGCCAGAAATTGAGCGGCCCGATCCATCAGGACATCCCGTCCCGCCTCCATCATCACTTGCTGTAGGTGAAGCAATTGCGTCTCGAACCAGTCTCTGTCAAACATAGGCCTATCCCCTTGTCTGTGAAAATCACGGCTTGAGCACGGGCTCGGGCCGTGAAAAGCCATATTGAAAATTTCATCACCATCGGATCCACTGACAACACGAGCACTCCCCGGAATGCGCGGGGAGATCTGTCTCCTTCTGTGTCGCCTTTGACTCACTTGAGAGCCTTTTTCCGACAGCATCTTCTTCCATTGCATAGAGCTAGCGCTGCATTCGCCCTCCGGCCATCTCTCCGCGAGCACCGGCCAGAGGCTACTACGCCGGCTTTACCCTTTTTGCCCCTCTCCTCCATGCACCTAATATATTTTGCGTCCCGCCATTTTATTTGAGGCCGGGGAAGATTTTTTGAAAAAAATTTTTGCTCCCCCCTCAAATAAAATCGCCCGACGCAAAATATATATAGGGTGGATGAGGGCTGAGACCTTTCTGGGACAATGGAGCAAACGTGGGCTCAGGAGTGACAACTTACAGCTTCCAAGCGTGCTTGTGGCAGCCTCACTCCCCCCCCAATTCCGCATGGCTGCCCCCCTACAGCTCAGAAAAGGTCTCAGCCCCTTTAAGATTTGCATTCGATCAGCAGGCTCGTTCTGGAGTTCGCCGCCCTTTTTACGAGAATCGCCCATGCGCTCATGCATGCCACGAGGAAGTGAAAACGAGTTCGCTCAACGGATAAAAAGGCCACCCGACAGTTTATTCGTTGGGATGATCGAAGGGGTTAGATTGAGTCAGTACAGCGCATGAAGCTTCGGGCTTTCAGCCTGTAACAGATTGCAGTTATTCATCTCAGATGCCCCCCACCAAAACGAACCAAACCACAAAAGGAGGAGGATAAAAAATGACACTCATGCGATGGATCATTCTTGCGTTGCTCATGAATCTGTTTCTGGCTCGTCCCGTTTTTGTTCCTCGCACCGATCTTCAGCCCATCGGCCAGGGGAATCAGGTGGAGGCAACCACAGATCCAATTATCGGCCCTGGATGCTGTGTCATGGGCCTTGATTGCTGCAAGTAATTCCTGGTCAACAGCGCAAGATTTTTTGACATTTGCCATAAGCGCGGGGTGAGGCGGCGGGCAGTCGTTACTGGCTTGCATTCGGACCGTTAGGCCAGTTAGGGTTCGGATGAAAAGGTAAGGAGGCTCCGACCGGTTTAGGCGCTTCCGCATCCGGTTCAATCGCTCAAAGGTGTGAATGGCCCGGCGGTCCCGTCATCGTCCTGAGGTGGGCTGCCCGCGTGCGCGTTTCTGGAGTTTACCCGCGCTCACCCCAGGCCAGATTCGGACCGCCTGTTTTGCGGGCTCTCGAGCGAAATGGGGATTGACCTTTGGGCAAAGCCAACCCAGTTCACGCTGACGTATTTCCTACTGAGCCTGCAAGAGCAGGCGTTCGAGTCTAGCCTGAGGCGAAGTCCTGAGCCAGGCCCCATCAGAGGTTGATTTATTCCTTGAGCCTGCATCAGCAGGCAAGCAAGTCTAGACCGAAGTGAAGTTGTAAGCCGAGGCTCATTCAGGTTGTCGTGTTCCGTATTGAGCTCGCGGCAGCAGGCAACCGAATACAGCCTGGGGCGAGCAAAAATCGAGCCCCAGGACACCGGCCCCACCCAATTCACCCCAAGTCCCATAGGGGGCCGGCCCATCGGCTGACGCTCACGGGCCAACGGAGAACATCATGCCCTTTGTCCTAATCCCCTTTGGGCCGCCCGCTCGTGCCCCATCCAGATTCTGACAGCCCCGGAAGCCCAAGATAGCGGGTGAGAAAATTTTCCGACACTACGGCTCGCGCGATCTCATGAGACCCCCTGTGCCCTTAACTCAACGGCATAAGTCCTTCAGTTGTCCCCAATCGAGTTTGAGATTCGACAGCTATCGTCCTCTTCATGAGAAGCCCTCTCATTGTGGATGATGCTACAAAGGCCACTTTATCCCCCTGGCCGCGCAGGCAGGACGTAAGAAGGCGGACGCATCTAAAAACTAACACTGCGTTGAGGACGTGCGCAGGTAAAGCACGAAGAACGCTATAATGGCAGGCCCGCTCTCACTCGCAAGATGCGAGCGGCAAGGGTACGGGCAATTGAAAATCTCTACAGGTCCTCCTGATCCCGCTTGCACCTCGCAGGGGAATTTCTGTGTCCCTTGTAAGATTAAGACCCTGTCCCTCGATGACCAAACATGTCGCTCCTGACGGAGCTTGCGGCCCCTTGCAGTATACACATGTCTCCCCTGGACCGGAGTTCGCTGTCTGGAATCGGCAGATCAGGCTGAACCACATTCACGCCTTGCACTACAGGTGGTAAATTCCCAGGGGGATCTTCAACACCCGCACTACCGCGGCGATCCGATGAGCACAAACGGAGCCCAGGCAACCGGCCATGCTCCCCGACGGAGAAATTCAATCTTGGCCCGTTGTAACGCCCGCGCAGGACCGAGGCCGGCATCGAGCATCCCCCGATAGAACGCCGCCATCAGCCTCTCCGCCGAAGGATCCTCCACTTTCCACAACGATCCGCACACGCGGCGTGCTCCAGCGAGCATAAAGGCCCGGCTGAGCCCGATGACTCCCTCGCCGGATGTCATCTGTCCGACTCCCGTCTCGCAGGCGCTCAACACGACGAGATCGGCATTAATTCTCAGTCGGGCAATTTCGGCTGCCGTGAGCACCCAATCATTTTGTCCCTGGTCGCCGCTACCGGAAAAGATGAGCGCAGAGAGTTCCCCATCTTTTTCGTCAGCAACTCCATGCGTAGCCAGATGCAGCACGCGATAGGTTGAAAGATCGGCTCGGGTGAACTTTTCCTTTCTCGCCTCTTGTCCCAGCCACAACGTCGGCCGCCACCGTCGTTGTCTGGCCAGGCGGGCGATCTCCACAACTTCCTTCCTCGTTGAGGGAATTCGCTGCAAGCCTGAGCGCAGTCGGGACGGGTCGGTGATTACGCTGAGGGAGTTTGCCTGTATTGACGACGTGACCTTCACCCACGAAGAGATGTTTCTAAGAAGCGAGGTCAACAGCGTTTGGAAGCGCGCCGTCAAGGCGAGATGTTGGTCCCGCTCGCCGATACCGCGTTGCTTGGCGATGTCCGCCCCACCGGAAGGCGACGACTGTCGGGGTATCGGCTCGCCGAAAACGGGGTCGCCGACAAGCAGTACCTCTTTTCCCGCTTGCATTGGAGGACGGCGGTCAATCTCGGCCAGAACCGAGATGGAGGGCGCGTAGGTTACAGCATGATCCTCGATGAGGTAACGCGGAGCCTGCCCGTGATCATCAGGCCCACTGCTGACGAGGGCTTCAAAGGCAAGGTTGTGGAGCATCCGATCCGGTACGATGATCAGGTCGCGGCCGCGAATTAGATCGGCGGCCGGCTTCACCAGCATCCTGTAAAGCTCGTGGGCAATATGCAGATAATCGCGCCACGCTTCCGCCGTCCGCTCGTCCGGGTTTACCTGGCGGCGAATTTGCGCCCGCCATTCGGTCACCGCCTTTCCGATCGTCGCCCAGTCGGGCAACTTGAAGAGGTATTCGCCCTGGCGCGTCAGAACGATGAGAAAGCTCTCCTGAATCCCCAACTGATAAAAGAGAATAGCCGCGTTGGGATAGGCGGCGAGATAGTGCTCGCGGACCTCCTCGGCAGTAAGAGGCGAAACACTCGAAACCTCCAACCCGCCGGCCTGAGCCCTCAATTGGGCCCCCAACTTCAGCCGCTCGGCGATAAGTCGCTCTCGCTCTTCTTTGAGCCGGCCGATATCAGCAACATCAACGCCGATGCCGGAACGGGCCAGCACAATCCGCCGTCCAAAAGCAGAAATTTGCTCCAGAAGCTGCTGCTCCTGCCCGAGAAGTTCGGGATCAACCGTTGGTCGTGACTGCCGATTCAACGCTGCTAGATGTACAAGAAGCGCGCGGCTCCGACTGCGTTCAGCAAAATTGAACGCCTGGCGGATGTATTCGCGGCTCGGCTGCTTTGTATTCAGCGCGTTCAGAATTCGGAGAATCTGTACGGAAATGGCCTTTGATTGGGCCAGGAAATCCTGTCGTAAATCTTCGGCCGGTTCGCGCAACCAGGCCGATTCGGTCGTGTGCCAGGCTTCCAGACACAGGCGCAGAGCCTCTTCGTAATTTCCCCGAAGCATCTCGCCCGTGGCTTGCGTCTGAAGCGCAATCCGTCGCGGCTCCGGATCCTCATCCTCAGACGTGGTGAGAGCGGCGGCTTCGCGGGCAGCGTGAACCATTTCGTCCAAGCGATTGAGTTTGTAGTAGGTCATGCTCATGAGCGTGAGGATGGAGATTTCCTCCGCCCGATGACCGAGGCGATGAGCCGCCTGACGAGCTTCCTGAGCTAACCGCAATCCCTCTTCAAATTTCCCCGTCGCAGCCAACCCCCACGCGAGCGTGTAGGTGCTTCTTACCTGTTGGGATGCGCTCACCTTCTCCCGCAGCGTGTAGGCGCGGTGAGCATAGGTGAGGGCTTTTTCCTGATCCTGACCGAAATAGAAGCCATAGAGCGAGGCGTAAACGCGCACCAAAGCCGAAGGCGATCCCGACTGTTCGGCCAGGTTGAGGGCCCTGCGGTAATGAAGTTCGGCCAGGTCGCGCTTCTGAATGACGTGATAGAGATCGCCGAGTTGAGCGCGAACCATAGCTTCTGCTTCGCCGGCGGCACGAAGTCGAGCGCTGAGTGTCAACGCCCGTTCCAGTTCGCCAAGCGCCTCATCATAACGGCGTCGGTCGGTGAGCATGGTTCCCCGTTCGAGGGCCACGGCCCACTGACCAAAGAGAAATCCCGCCTGTTCGGCGACCTGTCGGCTACGGGCGAAATAGATCTCGGCCTGTTTCCATTGACGCCGCTCGCGGAAGAATTGACCCAGCGCGAGATTAAGCAAGCTGATGGCCCGCTGGCTGCGGCGTTGTTCGGCCCATTGCCGACCGCGCTCGTAATAGGCCCGGACGCGGTCTTCATCCCAGGGCCTTGCATGGTGACCCGCTCGCAATGACAGGCGATAGCTTCCATAATGATCGGCCATTGCCCCGGAGACGATCACCGTATAGCGCCCGGTCACAGGCAGCGTCGTGCAAATCTGGGCGTTGAAGAACCAGCCCTCGTCATCGTTCCAGGCAATCTCACGACCTTTGGGATCGAGCAAAACGAGGTAGGTGTCGAACTCGTAGGACTCAGCCGTGAGAGTAATCGGCTGGCCTTGCTGACCATCGAACCGCCAGCGATGTTCGTGCCCGAGCGGAGGCCGGCGCCTCAGCGGATCGGATTCCGTGAGAACAGCATCGTAGTGTTGGTCGAGGTGAATGGTGAACGGGCGATAGGGGACATGATCTCCCGCCACCGTACAGATGGTCAGAAAGAGCGTGGAACCAACGAACCTCCGACCAACTCTCACGACCCGCCCTCCTTCACTCTGCTCACGCGCGGCTCCCGATGATCGGCTTACAGCTCACCGAAGGTTTGGATACGTCACCTCTGCTCTCGTCATCATGAACAGTTGGAAGCTCTAGCTTACCAAAGCGAGAGACATCTTGCAACCGTTCAGTGAACAAGCAAGTCCTGGAGCCATCGGGCTGAGATCCTCGCCCAACGAGCCAGCAGCGAGCAACCATTAACTCAGCATGACCCCCGCCAGGGCAACCCGGCAAAGCCCAGCGGGACCTATGGACAAATCACAGGGGGCACAGTATCATTCCCGGCCTTTGAAAGTCGTCATGGGGACGCCTGTAATAGTCGAAGAAGACGCTCAGGAGGAGCGTCTGCGGCGACGGTTGGAGCGCAATACCTGGCTCGTCTTCGGAGGGATGGTTTTTGTGGCAGCCGTCGGCGGGGATTCTCGCTTGATCCTCGGGGTGATCCTGGGGGGTCTGCTTGGCTGGTTGAATCATCGTTGGTTGGCGTCGAGCTTGAAGGCCGTTCTCGCTACATCGGCGACAGCCGGGACCATTCCCCAACGTCAGGTTGCTTTGTTCGCCCTGCGACTTATTGTTGTCGCCGGGGCAATTGCCCTGGCACTCTGGAGCAGGCATTTTCATCCGCTGGGTATTGTTGCCGGATTCTGTGCCCTGATTGGTGCTGTGATGTTGGAAGCGGGGTATCAGCTTGTCCTTATTTTAGCGGGGAAGGACCAAAAGTAACGCAGGCTTTCCAGTCCGCGGAGGTAGCGAAAGCGCAAGCTGGAAAGCTGGCGCTACAGGTCGCGCGGACTTTCCCGTCTGCGTCTTTGGCCGCAGGGAGGGGAGAATCATGCCGAGTATGAATCTTCTCGCTCTCATGCTGAGTGTAGAAGCTGGTGAAGGCAACGCAGCTCATCACGTCCCATTCATCGCTGAATGGGTCAACCATGTTTTCGGTCCCGCCGTCTATCGCCTGCAGCAAGCCATCATGCCGAAATTCTACGGGCTCTTCGGAGCCGAATGGCAAGGCAATCCCGACATGCCCATACCCACGCATATGGTTATGTTTTTCATCGCCGTGTTTATCACCACGGTCGTTCTTCGACTCCTGCGCGGGAAGCTGTCGGTCGAAAATCCGAGCCATCGGCAACAATTCTTCGAGCTTGTCATCTCCGGTCTGCGCGCGCTGATGCGCGACATCATCGGGCAGCACGGAGCGCGTTATTTCCCGGTGATTGCGACGTTCGCCGTGCTCATCGGGACCTGCAACCTGATGGGGCTCATTCCCGGGCTGGAAGCGCCGACGGCCAACTATAATGTTCCGATCGCGCTGGCTCTTCTCTCGTTTCTTTACTACAACTACGTCGGTATCCGGGAGAATGGGGTGATCGGGTACCTCCGCCATTTTGCCGGGCCGGTTTTAGCGATCGCGCCGCTTTTCTTTCCCGTGGAAATCATCAGCAACTCGGCGCGGATCGTGTCCCTCTCGATGCGACTTTTCCTCAACATCTTCGTTGACGAGACGCTCGTGAAGGTTTTTTCCCAGATCATCGCCTGGGGGATTCCGGCCATCCTCATGCCTCTCGGTTTATTTGTCGCATTGATGCAGACCTACATTTTCGTCCTGCTCTCGATGATCTACATCAGTGAAGTCACACATCACGCCGAGGCGCATGAGATCAGTACCGTCGCGCCCCTTAGTGCTGAGGCGGAAGCATAGCCGAAGCGTGGAACACAGGATGTATGCGGAGACGATTCGGACGAGGTCACGGAGAAAGTGACCGGGATTCACCGCAGACCGAGGTTGGGTCGTGCAGGTGGCCGATCTCAACAGTGGTCCCCCTCGTGCCGACTGATAGGGGGTTTTCCGGTGCATCTTGTGTTCTACGCTTCGGGCGTAGCAGGAGCGGGCTTGAGAGCCACGAGCGCCCGGGCGAAGCGTCTGCCGATTCCCTCCCCACGGAGAGACGGAGTGATGACGGTCTCGCCCACGGGGCTCTGAGTACTACTGCCGATGTCGCATGGAGCTCACGTCGTAAGGGGGTGGCGGGAGTATACCTGGCATCGGCGCAATCATCTGCTCCAACCGGCTCCTGGACATTACTACAGGAGGAACATCATGACTCACATCAGGCGATTTCTCATCATGGGTCTGTCATTGCTTCTCGCCGCACCGTCGGTGCTCGCTCAAGCTGAAGGGGCACAGACCGGAATCACTGACACGACGTTCAAATATCTGGGCGCAGCCTTTGGCATCGCCATTGCGGCGGCTGCCGCAGCGTATGGCGACTCCCGGGCTATTAGCGCCGCCTGCGAAGGCGTTGCGCGAAATCCCGGAGCGGGCGGGCGCATTCAAACCATGATGCTCATCGGCGTCGTCTTTATCGAGACGCTCGTGCTGATCACTTTCGGTGTCATTTACGTGGCGCTGGTCGCCTAACATCGCACCGAATTCTGGGGGAGCACGACCCGTGAGAGCTGCCGGGCGTGCTCCCACATCTTCGAGAAAAATTTCCTTTGTCCTTACGTGGGAGCCCCATCCGAACCCGCTTGATCTTCCACAAAGAGACCCGTTACCTCGCTCTGCGGGAGAGAACATGTAGTTCATCTTTTCAACCCTGAACCCGTCACCTTCCCTAACATGGACTATGTGCACAGCAGGGATGAATCCGACGGGCGAGAAATTCAAGGTGAACGGGGCCCCGCTCGCAACGCGATCACCTGTTGGGCGCGCCGGTAATCGTCTGGCGTGTCAATATCCAGAAAGAAATAGGACGCGCCGGGGAGGCTGCATATCTCAGCAAATGGGATGAAAGAGACTGTAAGGGCCAGAAGCAGAGAGCGAAGGCTTCTCTCTCCCTTGCGCAAAAGGTCACTCACCACGGGCAAGCACGTTCGGGAATAAAGGGCGCACAGTGGCTGAGGCTGATCCACGGCATCTCGGGGAACAACAGCTTCGCATCCCGACCAAGCCCGTGTGAGAAGAAGTTTCAGAAGATCTTCTGTCACGAACGGAAGGTCGCAGGCAAGATTCAAAGCCCATGACGTGGGACAGTGCGTGAGAGCCGTTGCCAGACCTCCCAGAGGGCCACACCGGGGTTGTAGATCGGGCAGGATGGGGAGTTGAAGGAATTCAAAATTCTCCGGATCATTGGCGATAACGATGATTTGGTCGGTCACCCGACGGGCAGCCTCAACAACATACTCGATACAGAGGTGAGAACCGAGCGAGAGACGGGCCTTGGCAAGACCCAGGCGCCGGCTCTCGCCGCCCGCTTGGATGAAAGCCGTAACGTCATGGGCTGAAGCACCGGCTTGGGAGGGAGAATGAACGGTTGCTCCTGGCTCCTTCATGCTCATAACTGCGGGGAAGCGTTCAAGGCGGCATCTTACCGGGTGGCGATCCCAAGGTCAAGCGTGAGCTTTCGCCCACAATGGAAAAGTAGCATCCACCGCGATCCCGCTGCGCGACAACCCAGATACGTTGCTGCTACTGCCTTTGGGGCTATCCTGGTGATCTGAAAAACCTGGTGGCCGTATTCGCCAGACGGCCCTATAGCCTCAGGCGCCTTAGGCGAGACAGGCAACTAATTGGAATGGTATTAAACCGAACCCAGTTCGCCACTATTCTGTTGAAGAGGCGGAGTGAATGAATTCAACACATAGTGTTAAGTTAAGTAAGGTGGGAGTGGTCGTAAGGGTTGAGAAATGGGAGAACGTATGGAGGCAGGTCCGATTTCCTGCTCTTCCGTCCAGGTCCAACATCGCGGAATTAACCATCGTTCAATCTCCTGTTGAATTGCTGACCGACATCCCAATGGTCGCCCTTTCGCCGGTATCGGTCGAAGAGGTAAAGCTCTGGGTGAAACGGGTCGGCGATGCAGTCGGTGCCCTACTATTGCTTATCATTTTGTGGCCAGTTTTCCTGGTGATCGCTGCGCTCATCAAACTGACATCAGCGGGGCCAGTCTTTTTCCGGCAAGAGCGACTCGGATTGAACCGACGCCCGTTCATGATATGGAAATTTAGGACCATGGTGCCCCAGGCGGATAAGCAGGAAGCTGAGTTACTTCAGGCACATCGTGGCCTCTTTTTTAAGATTCCGGACGATCCCCGTGTCACCCCTTTGGGACGCGTGTTACGCAAATACAGCCTCGATGAACTCCCACAGCTTTTCAATGTTCTCAAAGGAGAGATGAGTTTAGTCGGTCCCCGGCCGATCCGCGACATTGAGCTTCGTCGGTTTCAGACCTGGCAGCAGCTTCGACGATTCAGCATGAAGCCCGGGTTGACCTGCCTGTGGCAGATCAACGGTCGGAGCAACACTTCCGACGAAGATCGCATGCGGTACGACCTGGAGTACGTTGAGAACTGGTCGCTATGGCTGGACATCAAGATTGTCCTGAAGACCATTCCGGTCGTTTTGCGCGGTGACGGAGCTATGTAGGAGGACCATCATGAATTCTTTCACCCTCATTCGTGTTGTAGGACGATCCTGGTGGGTCATCGGTTTGACACTGATCGTCGGATTGAGCACAACCATCTATTTCACGCGCAGACAACCACCCATATATCAGGCGACAACGACAGTTGTCATTGGCCCCAGCGGAAGGCTCACCGAAGTAAGCCAGATCGTAAACAGCCTGAATGCCTTAGATCGTCGCAGCGTAGTCGCCACGTACGCTAAGATCCCAACGAGCCGCACAGTACGAGATCGGACGCGCGAGCAGTTAGGTCTTTCTTCGAGCCAGATGCGGTTATATCGGGTGAAGACCGCGATCGTACCTGACACCAATATCCTCCAAATCATAGTTGAAGGACCCGACCCACGCCTGGTGGCCGACGTTGCCAACGCGATTGCCGAGCAAACGAAAAACTACGCTCCGGAATTCTATGGCATCTTCGGATTGAGCATCTTAGATCGGGCCCTCCCGCCAACTCGCCCGGTAGCGCCGGAACTTGCGCGCAACGTGAGCCTCGGAGCCGTCCTCGGACTGCTGCTAGGGATTGGTCTCGCATTACTCATCGAGTACGGACGGCGATGGAAACACGCTTCTACCAAAGAGCCTGCGCCCGAACCCCCGGCTGAACTCTACGTCTGATGGGGGGAGACACCATGAACCGCTTGTCCGCAGACATTTCCGGACTGTTTTCTCCCTCTGACCTCCGGCCTCGCAGCCACACGGGGTTTCTGGCTGGGGCCGTATGTCTGCTGGCGATGGCTCTTGGGTATTATGTCAGCCTGGACCCAGGCTGGTTGCGCGTTTGGATTGACCTCACTCGCGCGTCCCACTGGCTGGGTGTACTGATTGGAGCTGGTGTCTTTCTCGTCATCCTGCGGTGGCCGGGTGTCGGGTTGCTTTTGCTGGTGGCAACTATTTACACGAATATCTCGGAGATCGGGGTGCGCCATTATCAGTGGCCTTCCCTCCTACAATTGGTGATGCCTCTGCTGGCTCTGGCAATCCTGGGACGGCAACTGGTGTCAAGCCGGCCAAGGCTCGTTGTGGACGCTCTGCTGGCACTCCTCATTTTGTACACTGTGGTCATCTTCGCCTCTTCGGTCCGAGCGGTCAATCCTGAGCTGGCGGATGAAAGGTTGTTTGATCACCTCAAGAGCCTGGCCATCGTTCTGGTGGTGATCAACCTCATGACCTCACGGCTTGATCTGCGACACGTGACCTGGGTGTTGGTATTGGTGGGAGCGTTCCTGAGCACGATCAGCATGTATCAGGTCGCCACCTCAGCATACACCCAGGAGTTTGGTGGATTGGGTCGGATTAAGGTGGCCCACATTGTGGATCGTGTGCGTCAGCCACGCATCGCCGGGCCGGTCGGCGATCCCAATTTCTATGCTCAGATTTTAGTGCCGCTGGTTCCACTGGCGTTCTATCAGTTGTGGAAGGAGCCCTCGCTGAGGCTCAAGCTAATTGCAGCCTATAGCCTGAGTATGATCAGCCTGGCGCTCGTCTTTACCTACTCCCGAGGCGGCATTCTCGCCCTAGCAGTAGTCGTGCTGCTGGCAGTAATCATGAAGAAGATCAAGCCCCGACATCTCGTTCTTGGATTCATCCTCTTCCTCCCGCTCTGGCTTGTGGTTCCCAGAGAGTTTGAAGGCCGCTTGAGCACCCTCAAGCAGCTCATCCCCGGAGCCGATGAAACGAGCATGGATGTGGATACCTCTTTCCGGGAACGGGTGCTCTTGATGCAGGTGGCCTGGGAGATGTTCAGAGATCATCCCGTCCTCGGAGTGGGAGCCGGAAATTATTCGGAGCATTATGAGGATTACGCTCAACGGATCGGCTCGACCGTGAGTAGCTATGAGGATTTCGGCCAGCGGCGATTCCCCCACAGCCTCTACCTGGAAATTGCCGCTGAGACGGGGCTGGTGGGGCTGCTTCTCTTTGCGGGCATCGTGGTTGTCACTTTCTTACGGGCGCGTTCGGCCATTCGCCTATTTACAAAAGCTGGAGATATCCACTCAGCACACATAGTGACAGCCCTGGCGCTGGGATTGGTGGGCTACCTGACCTCAAGCGTGTTTCTCCACGGCCATTATCTCCGTTATTTCTGGCTGCTGGTGGCCCTGATGGTAGCGGCCCGACGCATTGGCTCAGCAGAAAGAATGGACAAACCCTTATCCTTCTCCGGGTGATGGCCCACGGAGTCGCCGAGCCGAGGTTGCAGGAGCATGGCCTTTGAAACTCACGTGACAACAAAAACGGTGGAGCCGGCGTCACCGGCGGTGGGTTCGCCGGTCGCCTACATCATGTCTCGCTTCCCGCGCCTGACCGAGACGTTCATCCTGCGCGAAATACTGGAACTGGAGAGGCAAGGTCAACCGGTCATCATTTTCCCGCTACTTCGCGTTCAACAACCGATACGACATGCCGAAGTTGATCAGTTGATCTCCCGGGTGCACTATACACCTTTAGTCTCCGGTGCCATCCTTTCGGCCCAGCTTCATTATCTGAGGCGATCACCGCGACAATACTTGAAAGCGTTGTGGGCAGCCTTAAAAGGCACATGGGGTTCGGCGAACTTGTTCATCGGCGCCATCGGGATTTTCCCGAAGTCGGTGTATCTGGCCCGCTTGATCGAGCAGAGAGGCATTAAACATGTTCACGCCCACTTCGCCACGCATCCGGCGCTAGCAGCGTTGATTATTTCCGAGTTGACCGGCATTGGTTTCAGCTTCACCGCCCATGCCCATGACATTTTTGTTCACACCCGAATGTTGGCCGAGAAGATGGAGAAAGCTCGCTTCGTGGTGACTGTTTCGGAGTTCAATAAGAGATACTTGTTGCGAATCTGCCCGCAGATACCCGCGGATAAGATCATCGTCATCCGCTGCGGCATCGAGATCGAGCGATACGGTAGCGATGCATCTCCGAGTTCTCTTGCTTGTCCTGAACAATCACCTAAGAGCCGGAAGGGCAATCCATTCACGATCGTGTGCGTGGCTAGTCTGCAGCCGTACAAAGGGATCGAATATCTGGTAAGGGCCTGCGCTCTGCTCCGACCGCGGCTTCCCCACCTGCGCTGCCTGATTGTGGGCGAGGGTGAACAACGAAAAAGGATCGAGCGTCTGATTCGCCAATTAGGCCTGTCTCAAACCGTGCACCTGCTGGGCGGTCGGCCACAGCATGAGGTCGCTGCGTTGTTGGCTCAAGCGGACCTTTTCGTCTTGCCGAGCGTTGTCGCGCCAAACGGCCAAATGGAGGGCTTGCCGGTTGCACTCATGGAGGCGATGGCCAGCCGCCTCGCCGTCGTAGCGTCTCGACTGTCCGGAATCCCGGAGCTGGTGGAGGATGGCATCACGGGTCTACTTGTCCCGCCGGGAAATGTGGAGGCTCTGGCCAGAGCGATCACCCAACTCGCCGAATGTGAGTCTCTGCGTCTGGAGATGGGACGACGCGGGCGAGAGGCAATTGCCCGGGAATTTGATCTGACCCGCACCGTCGCCAAGCTGCGCGCGTTGTTTTCCGCCGCTATGGATCAACCATCGCAGCCGATGAATGGGAAGGTCGCGCTCGAAGACGAAATCAGGAACAGAGTCGGCAGCTACCATTCTCCCCTGACAAGCACGGGCTGCATGAATGTGACGTTGAGCCCGCTCCAAAGCAGCCAGGATTCACAAATTTATGAAATAGCCCTGGCCAACGAAAAGCGATGGATCCTTAAGCTGCACCGCCCAGCAGGAGTTCCGCTGGAGAAAATAACCCAGCGAGCGAAGAGATGTGCCGAGCGAGAGTACGAAGCACTGTCATTCTTCTGGCGCGAGTTCTCCCAGCGTTCTACCCGATTGGCCGTGCCCAAGCCGCTGGATTATTTTCCCGAGCACGCGGCGTTAGTGGTTGAAAAGTGTCCGGGCGAAAAGTTGAGTCGCTCGCTCCGGTGGGCTCGTTGGCTCCAGACGACCGCGGGACGGAGGCGGCTGTGTCAACAGGTGAAAGCGTGTGGACAGTGGCTGGCACTCTTTCACCACATAACCCAACGCTCAGCAGATCCATCGGTCATTTATCGGCGGATCGAACGAGAGTTCTACCGGAATCTCGAGATCTGCGAGGTACGTGGTCTTGACCCGGCGCTGGCGGCTCAGATCGCTGTTTGGTTTGAGCGGAAGAAGTCCGCCGCTTTCACCGGCGACCATCAGATCGTGGGCCATCACGGTGATTTCGGTCCCCACAATGTGCTCGTCTCACCGGAGAAGATCACCGTCATAGACTTCGAGGGCTGGCAGGAGGGAATCCTTTATGAGGACCTCTGCTATTTCCTGGGCTTGATCGAGGCGATGCCGTCCTATCACCTGAGTCATGAACTGGTCCAGGTGATCAAAGAGAATTTCCTGCAAGGGTATGGTCAGCCGGAGAAACTCGATTCGAGATCACTGGCCGTTTTCATGCTCACAGCGATGGTGAAGATCATGGCCCATAGTCCGGTGCTCAAGCCCGGGACTACCTGGCTCCATGCCTGGAAGCGCCAACGGCGATTGGCGTTTTACACGAGGTGGCTGAGGGAATACATCACATGAGACCGCACGGGTTCACATCAATGCCTCTGAGTGATCTGCGATCCGCTAGCGGCGAAATCCTGGCTCGGGCCGTTGGGAGCGTGATTTGGACTTACGTTTCGTTGGGTGGCAGTAAGCTGTTAGTATTTGCCAGCAGCCTCATTCTGGCGCGGCTATTGACGCCTGCCGAGTTTGGTCAAGTCGGATTCGCGCTACTGGTTATCAGCTACCTTGATACCATCGGCGACTTAGGCGTCAGTGCGGCGTTGATTTACGAACAGAAACGACCAGAGCAAGCAGCTCATGTTGCCTTCATCATCAGCCTGATCATGGGCATAGTGTGGTTCGTGCTGGCGATGCTCGGCGCACCGCTCATCGCCCGGTTCTTCAAAGATCCAGCAGTTGTGCCCCTCGTTCGTGTGCTGGCGTGGATTTTTGTCCTCACGGCGTTGGGCAACGTGCATGATGCGCTGCTGCGGCGCGAACTCGATTTCAAGCAGCGATTGATCCCTGATCTGGCACGGGCGCTCCTGAAAGGAACGGCGTCGGTGCTGCTGGCGCTTTTGGGCGGAGGAGTGTGGAGCTTGGTGTGGGGACAATTGCTGGGAGCTGCTGCTTCAACGCTGGCACTATGGATGATTGTGCCCTGGAGACCGCGTTGGCGGGTCTCCTGGGACCTCCTCCGCGAAATGTTACGCTATGGCAGCCAGATTGTTTCCGTCAATGTGCTGTCGGCCATTATTCATCACGCGGACCACGTGATCGTTGGCCGGTTGTTAGGGAGCGTCGCCCTGGGTTTCTACGGCATGGCCTCTCGCCTCCCGGAGTTCTTCGTCACCATGGTCATCTGGGTTGTGGGGAATATTGCCTTCCCCGCCTACGCTCGATTGCAAGGAGACCGTCCGACACTCCAACGGGCGTTTCTTGTTACGCTGCGCTACTTATCGCTGGTGACAGTGCCCACTGGCGTAGGACTGGCGGTATTAGGAGCGCCAGTCATCTTAACGTTGTACGGTCCTCAGTGGGAACCCTCAATACCGGTGCTTCAGGCCTTGGCCCTGGCGGGCTGTCTCCGATCACTTGGCTCACATGCCGGTGATGTCTACAAAGCCGTCGGTCGGCCGGATATTTTGGTGCGGGTAGGACTGGTGCGCGCGGTCGTTTTAGTACCGACACTGGTGTGGGGAGCGGGCGGGGGCATCGGAACAGTGGCGCTTGCGCAATTGACGATCACCGGCGCCAGCACGCTGCTCAATCTCTATATTGCCAGTCGGGTTCTGACCCTGCCGCTAAAAACTCTCCTTGCCCAATTCAAGCCAGCAGCGATTAGCACAGCAGTAATGCTGATGGGGCTGCACCTTCTGCCACCTCTGCTCGGGAGTTGGCCGAATGTGGTTCGGTTGACTGTTTCCGCCGCGCTGGGATTCGGGATCTATGCGACTTGCCTCTGGCTAATCAGTCCGGAGGCAGTCCGGCAGGCCCGAGCGGCGATTGCGTTCTCCCTTCGCAAAGCCATCTAGCAACATTTGGAGGTCCGTATGAACAACCGTTTCTTCATCATGGGAATTATCCTCGTGGTGCTTGGTGCCTCGACACCTCTGATGACACTCCAACTGCCGCAGCCGATCACAACAATTCAAGTCCGCATCGTCACGGGCAATCGTCCGGCTGCCGGAACCGATGACCCCGTTTTCCTCGGTCTTGGGGGACGAGAGTTCCGGATTCAGGATCAGAATCTGGCATTTAATGATTTCGCCAGCGGCAGCGAACACACCTACACGTTCGGCGCGGCCAGCTCTGTCAGCCCAGCAACGCTCAATGATCCCCGTGATCCGCAACTGACGACCGACGACCTGTTTGCCTTCCCCGTGTACATCCGAAAGAACGAGGATACGGCGAGTCAGTCCGTTTCCAGTTGGAATGTTGAGGAAGTCACGGTTACCGTCAACCCGGGTCGAAACCAGATTGTTTATTCAGCGCTGGAAGGACCGGCCAATATCTGGCTCACCAATGATGCCGGCTTGATCCTCTACCTGAAGCGCCGGCGGTGAGAAAGGGCGAAGGACCTTAGGGGTGTTCCTCTTTTTAGGTGCGACAGTTTGCTGCTCCTCGATGACCGTGAGGGAAAAGTGATCGAAGCGGTGACACAACCGGGCACGGAGGTCCGTTATGGCTGGCATGATCGCTATAAAATTCCTCTCGATCACCCGGCCGCGTTCCGCTTTTACCTGGATTACCTGCTGGTTCCGCACTCGCGGCGGGAGATGATATGGGCCACCCTTGCGCGGGCGTCCTCGCGGATCGGACGGATCCTGTTGTTGGCTGAAGGCTCATCGAGCACTAGCGCTTTCCAGAATTCGCCTCATTCTCACGGAGAAGATGGCGCTCCTGGTGGCCTGTCCGACGCCGAACGATCATGGGCAGACCTTTTGGCCCCGCGGCTGGAAGAATGCTTACGACGGGCCGGAATAGCAGTGCACGGGCCGTTAGCTTTTCTCATGCTCGATGATTACCGCCATTCGGTCCGCCGACAGATGGTATTCTTTCTCTTTGATCGGGAGTCAGCCCTGCCCCGGGCAGTGGCGAAAGTCGCTACTCAAGCAACTCAGCAGACAGTGCTGGAGCACGAGTATGCGGCACTTTGGACGCTTCATCAACGGCTCGACGATGACCTGCGGGTGACCCTACCCCGTCCGCTGGGGCTCATCCATGTTGGCGCAACGACGACACTGCTGGAAGGATTTCTTCCGGGACGCTCCCTCTATTGTGAACTGCGCAACTGCTGGCGCCCCCATCACTGCGCATCGGAGCATTTTCGCCTGGCGTGCCGGTGGCTCGTGCGATTTCATCAGGCCACCCGCTGGGAGTCAGTCTCCCTGAACGAGGAGTCGGTGGATCGTTATATCGTCCAGCCGCTAAACGCCTTTCAGCGAGACTGCGACGCCTCTGCTGCCGAGCGTGACCTGATCTCTCACATCATCACCTTGGCAAAGGAACTTCCGAACGAGCCTCTTCCCCTCGTCGCACGACAGGGTGATTTCTGGGCGCGTAATGTGATCCGGTGCGGTGAGTTGGTCGGAGTGGTGGATTGGGAGCAGTTTCACTGGCGCAGCACGCCGTTTGAGGATCTCTTCTTGTTCGCCACAAGCTATGGGCTGAGCTACCCCTGGAAGTTGGGACGCTGGGCTACGCCAGCAGCAGCGTTTCGCGCTACCTATTTAGAAGTAAGCTGGCTGGCTCAACTCGTGCGCGACTATCTGCTGTCCTATTGTGAAGCGATGGGGATCTCGCCAAAGCTGCTTGAACTGTTCTTTCCCGTCTTTCTGGCCGAACGGGCATGGAAAGAGCGAGAGCACTCGGGGATCAAGATATGGAGAACCCTGTTTCAGACGTATGCGCATCGAGACGGACCCGCCTGCTTTTGTTGAATCAGGGGCTCAGCGTAGAGGCACCGGTTGAACGGAGGCGGGTGCAAAACCTTTCCCATCGCCCTGAACGTGACGGGCTCCCTCTGATCTTACTGAGCAGCCTGGCCACGGGTGGGGCCGAACGCGTCACCGTCTCGTTCTTGCGCCGGTTGCAGCAGAGAGGTATGGAGGCGCTGGTCTGTACTGTGACAGCTCGGCACGATGGCCCGCTTGCGGCTGAACTCTCATCCTCCGGTGTGCGACGGTATGATCTGGGAGCGCGGCGGCTGGCCGATCCATTAGCAGCGTGGCGACTTCTGCGATTGCTCAGGCGGCAGCCGATAGCTCTTGTACATGCTCACGGACAGGACGCTTCGATCCTGGGCGCGGCGGTTCGATCCCTGGTGGGCGTACCGCTGATCATCACCCGACATGTGCTCGATGAGCCTTCGGTCACGTGGCGTCAACGCCTTCGGGCCCGGTTAGCGCTCTGGGCCATCCGTCAGGCTGACGCCGTTGTGGCGGTATCATCAGCAGCGGCCGATCGGCTGGCG
>DATLZR010000094.1 GCA_035573895.1 Blastocatellia bacterium
CGAGCGTCAGCCGCTCCGCAGCACGTATCGTGGCTATGAAATTATCACCGTCGCTCCGCCGAGTTCAGGCGGAGTCGCCCTCATCGAGATGCTTAACATGCTGGAAGGCTACAATCTGGCCGAACTGGGGCATAACTCGTCAGCCTATCTCCACCTCCTGGTGGAGGTCATGCGCCGGGCTTTCGCCGATCGCGCTCAGTTTTTGGGTGATCCTGATTTCTCGCGCATTCCTGTAGCGGGACTCACCTCACGTCGCTATGCCGAACAACTGAGAAAAACAATTGACCTCACGCGGGCTACCCCAAGCGCATCCCTCCGTCATGGCGATCCGTTCCCGTACGAATCTGACCATACCACCCATTTCACCGTCGTTGACCGAGCGGGCAATATCGTCACCAATACCTACACGCTCAACGGCAGCTATGGCAGCGGTGTGACGGTCACCGGCGCCGGATTTCTTCTCAACAACGAGATGGATGATTTCACTTCCAAGCCAGGCGTGCCCAACATGTTTGGGCTCATTCAGAGCGAAGCCAACGCCATCGGCCCGCGGAAACGCCCTCTCTCGGCCATGACGCCGACCATAGTGCTCAAGGACGGCAAGCCGTTCTTTGCCCTGGGCAGTCCTGGTGGGCCGACCATCATCAACACGGTTCTTCAGGTCATCCTCAACGTGATTGATTTCAAGATGAATATCCAGCAGGCGGTTGACATGCCCCGCATTCATCACCAGTGGCTGCCGGATGAGATCGTCTACGAACCCTTCGGCCTCTCCCGCGATACGATCGAGGCCCTGCGCGCTCGCGGTCATCGGTTCACCGAGCGACCGAGGCTGCTCGGCGACGTGCAGGCGATCATGATCGAACCGGAGACAGGCGTACGATTGGGGGCGTCCGATGCGCGGATGGACGGTAAGCCCGTAGGGTATTGAGAGTTGCTTCCTTCTTGACTTCAAGGGCGAGATCGCTATAGTTTTCCGCCCATGAAAGGTCCAGGCAAGAGAATAGGTCTCGCCGTCATCGGCCTGCTTTGCGTAGGCAGTGTCGTCTCACCCTTGCCGATGCGGCACGCCGCTGCGGAGGCAGTAATCTATCGGGACGAGTTCGGCATCCCCCATATCTTCGCCGACACACTCGAAGCCGCCGCCTATGCTGTTGGTTACGCTCAGGCCGAGGATCGTCTCGAAGAACTGCTGAAGAATTATCGTCGGGCCACCGGAACGATGGCCGAAGTTTTCGGTCCCGAGTATTTCAGTTCAGATTACACGCAGCGCGTCTGGCGGCACGCCGAGGTGAGCCGTCAACGCTACGAGCAGGTCAGTCCAAAGATGCGGGCGGTCATCGAAGCCTTTATCGAGGGCGTCAAAGCCTTCATGAAGGAGCACCCGGAAAAAGTTCCTCAATGGGCCCAGGAGATTCACCCCTGGAATGTCATCGCTCTCTCGCGCTTCATCATTTTCGGCTGGCCGCTTGGCGAAGCGGCAGGTGACTTGCGCCGGGCGGGAATCCCCGTCCAGCCGCCGACTTATCGGGGATCGAACGAAGTGCTCATTGCTCCGCAGCGCACGGCCATGCGCGCTCCCATCGCCATCATTGATCCTCACCTCAGTTGGTACGGCGAGTTTCGTTTCTATCAAGTCCGCATCTATGCTGGCGATTTCAAAGTCTCCGGCGTGTCCATCCTCGGCGTTCCGATTCCGGCACTCGGCCACAGTCAGTACTGTTCGGTCGCCATGACGACTGGAGGTCCCGATACATCCGATGTCTACGAGGAGGAGATCAACCCGGAAAATCCTCGCCAGTATCGCTACGACGGGAAATGGCGCGATATGACCGTCCGCAAGGAACGCATCGGTGTGAAGAAGGGGGACCAGATTGACTGGGTGGACGTGGAAATCGAGTACACTCACCACGGACCGGTCGTTGCCCGGAAGGATGGAAAGGCTTATGCCATGGCGGTTCCTTACGCCGAGGAGGTGGGCCTCTCGGATCAGGTCTATGAGATGATGACGGCGCGGAATCTGGAGGAGATGAAGAAGGCCCTCGGCCGTCTCCAGCTTATGGCCCAGAACATCATGGTCGGCTGCGTGCAGGGCGATATTTATTACCTGCGCACCGGGCGCGTGCCGATCCGACCGAAAGGCGTTGATCCGAGCCGTCCAATTCCCGGCAATACCTCGGCCACCGAATGGCAGGGGATTCATCCGCTCAGCGATCTCGTGCAGATCACGAATCCCCCGTCGGGCTACATGCATAACTGCAACGTCACGCCCTTCGCCATGATGAAGGATAGTCCGCTCACGCCGGAGAAGTATGCTGCCTATCCTTATATCTACAATGCCAGTCGCACGGCACCGCGCCATCAGCGCGGCGAGATGATGACCGAACTTCTCGACGCTGCCACGAATGTCACCGACGAACAGGCCATAGAGATCGCTTTTAATACGCAAGTGTGGTACGCCGAATTGTGGCAGGCGCGATTGAAAGAGGCGTGGACGCGAACGCCCGATACCGACAAAACCGAGGACATGACGGTCGTCTACTCTCTCATTCAGGGGTGGAACCGGCGCAGCGATCCTGATTCTGAAGGAGCGTTGGCTTATTACGCTTTCAAAAAGGGATTGGGGCCGACGCTGGCGCCGCTGGTTGATCCTCCGGCGTCGGTGACGGATCAGGAATTGGTTCAGGCCGTAGCTCGTGCGGCTGAATGGCTGAAGACGACGTTTGGCTCGCTGCGCGTCCCCTACGGGTGCTATTTCCGGGTCGGACGGCAGGGCGGCAAACGAACCTGGCCCGTCGGGGGAGGCTCGCTCAACAGCGGTCCGAACAACGTCGGAATGGCGACGATTCGCGCTATCGGATTTTCGCCCGTCGGTAATGAGATGGTCGGTCGTAGCGGACAAACGTCAACCCAGATCGTCATCCTCACCAATCCTCCTCGATCATATTCAGTGGTCCCGCTCGGTCACAGCGATGATCCCAACAGCCCTCACTGGGACGATCAGGCGGAGAAACTCTTCAGTCGGGGCCGCGCCGCTCCCACCTATTTCATGCGGCGGGACGAGTTGCTCAAGCACGTCACCGCGCGAAAAGTCCTCCGCTATCAGGCGAAGTAACGACCACCCGCGCGGCTTATGGCTTCGGGCGCGGATGCGAAGCCTGCGACGGATTTGGTGCATATCGCGCGTCTCGCTTTGACAGCTGGAGGGGAGACGCTGTATAGTCCCATCTTGTTTTTTGATCTTTGACAGCTTTCTTTGCGCAGAGGGTGAACGGGAAGTGTGGTGAAAATCCACCGCTGCCCTCGCAACTGTGAGCGGCTACGAAATCCTCACAGCCACTGTCGGGAGATGGTCTCTTCAAGCTCTGAAGAGGCTGGCCCGGTGGGAAGGCCAGGAGAGTAGGCTCGATGCCGCAAGCCAGGAGACCGGCCCGCTGCGTTCCAAATTAACCTCCGTCTTACGGGGGTCGAGACAAGGAGGGATTATGATGAAACGTCTGATCGGTTACTCGCTCAGTCTATCCTGTTTCCTCTTCTCAGTCATTCCACTGCTTCACCCTGCCGTTGCTTTGTCCGCACCCTTTGCCCCGGGCCTCCGGGTGCGCGTCCTCGATCCGGCGGGCGATTCAATTCGAGGCGCGCGCGTTCGGCTCTTCTCGCGCGACGGATTGCAATGGACTGCTGTGACCGACGACAGCGGCATCTGCGAATTTGCCCGCGTCCGCTCCGGGGACTATCTTCTCGACATCGAAGCTCCGGGCTTCCGCCAACAGGTGATGACCCTGAGAGTGACCGGGGCTGAGGATCAAACGGTCGAGGTGACGCTATCGGCGGCCGGTGTGCGCGAGGAGCTGGTTGTCACGCCCAGCGGAACTCCACAATCGGTGGACGAGGCCGCCAAGTCTATCTCGGTTGTCAGCGCGGACGAGATCGAGCGACGAAACGAATACTCGCTCATCGAGTCGTTGCGTCCGGCAGCCGGAGTCCGGACGGTTCAGCTCGGCGGGCCCGGTGGGTTCTCGAAGATTTTTGTCCGGGGACTCCGCGTGGCTGACACGTCGCTTCTCCTGGACGGCCTGCGCGTGCGCGATGCCGCCGATTTCCGCGGTAGCGCCAATCCGCTTCTCGAGGACATTCTCGTCACGAATGTCGAGCGGATTGAAGTATTGCGCGGTTCCGGTAGCTCCCTCTACGGGAGTCATGCTGTCGGTGGCGTCATTAATATCGTCCCGGCGGGAGGAGGAGGTCCCTTCGGATTTGACCTCGGCTTCGAGGGGGGAAGCATGGGATTTTTCCGCGAGCACGCTCAGCTCAGCGGAGGTACGACGAACCTCGACTATAGCGTCGCCGCTACCCGGCTCGATGTGACTCATGGCGTTCACGGTCAGGACGTCTTTCGGACGACGAGCCTCGGCGGACGCATTCATTACACCATCGCTCCGAGTGCACATCTGCGCGGAACCGTTCATTTCAGCGATGGGATGAAACGGCTCAGCGAAAGCCCGTTCCCCATCGGACCGCCCGGCAATGAATTCGGATTTGCGACGGGTAATGGTCCGGTCGCCGGATGGGTCGAAAATCAGCCCGATCCGGATAGCTTCCGCGACGGCCGTATGTTTGTGGGCTCCGTCGTCTTCTCCGGACAGGTTGGTGGTTTCTATGGCTACTCGGCTTCATTCCAATCCGTTGTAACTGATCGGATATTCGACGACGGTCCGGCTCAGAGTGCGAGGGCGAAGGATCTCGGTCTCTTTGAGTTTCCCTCGATCTTTCGCAGCGATGGGCGGATCGAAACGTTCAACGTCACCAACACGATTCGCGCGGGCAGGACTCATCTTGTGAGCCTGGGCATCGAAGTCGAAAGGGAATCATACACGCAGGAATTTCAATCGCCGGGATTCTCCACGCCCGCGACGACTGACCGCCAGCGATCGCTCGCCTTCTTTGCTCAGAATCAGGCGAGGTTTTTCGATGGGCGGTTTCAGGTTGCCACCTCGTTTCGCACGCAGAGTTTCTCACTTCGCAATCCGCAGAGCGTGCCGGAAGTTCAGAATATCCCCATCCCTCGGGCCTATGTCGGCGACGGTTCGATCGCCTATTCCGTCGCCCGAACGGGAACGAAGTTCCGCGCCCATGTGGGGAATAGCTTTCGTGCGCCGAGCCTGAGCGAACGATTCTCCACCTTCCGGGGTCAACGGGTCGGAAATCCCTTCTTGCGGCCCGAACGTGCCCTCTCGCTAGATGGCGGCCTGGATCAAATCCTCTGGGGAGGGAAAGTGCGCGCGTCGGCGACCTACTTTTATACCCGATTGCAGGAAGTGATCGTCTCGACCGCGCTCTTTCGCACGGTGAATGCGCGAGGGGCGCTGGCTCGCGGGTTTGAATTCAGCCTGGAAGCGTCGCCCTCGAGCGGACTCGTTGTCAATGCTGCCTACACCTATGCGAACTCGGCTCAGGTGCTCCCCGGCACGACGTTGCTCGCCGATAATCGGCGACTTCCCTCAGGTGCAAGCCTTCAGTCTTTCAGCATCCCGCGTCACACCTTCAGCCTCGAGGTCAATCGCAGTTTCCGGCGCGGTTTGAACATCACCTTCGATTTCATTTCGGTCAGCCGCCATAACTTCCCGTTGTTTGATCCGCTCTTCTTCTCGCAGGTGATCTTCCCGTTCGACGGTTACTTTAAAGCCGATCTGGGCGCGAGCTTCACGAGGGCCGTCGGCGAGCGGTGGCGTGTGACCCTTTACGGCAAGGTGGATAATCTCTTTGACCGGAGGATTATCGAGGAAGGATTCCGTGCGCCGGGTGCTGTCGGAATCGGCGGCATCAAGTTCCAGTTCTAGGCGCAGGTGATCATCGCCGAGCGCGAGATACCCATCACCGCCGGTGGGCGGCGAAAGGCCCCACGAGGGCTGCCGCCGCCCCCGGCTGTCATCTTCCCTACGCGCGCTTAAGTCGTAGCCGCGTGCACGACCGGGGAGGTAACGACCCTGCGGAGTCAGGGACCCGGCCTATCAAAATCTACGGAAGAGGAAAACCGAACCAGGGAAATTTCATCCCTCCGGTCAGTGTTGCTTGGACGACGGGGACTTGAAAATGCGATCTCCTGCAAACGCATTGAGCGCGTTGTGGCGCAGCCGTGTGGCCGTTCGGATGGCGTCGCTCACGTCTCCGCTCTGACTCAGGGGAATGAGCCGCTCGATCTGTTCGAGCGTGCGAATCTGTTTACGAACTTCGAGATCGAAATCTCGGTAGGCGGATTTACGACGGCTCGGTTTGGGCGAAATCGTCTCGATGAGCGAGTAGGCGTAGGTGACGAGCACCTTGTACTCGTGACTGATCCGGCTGATTTCGCCGTATTCTTCGCGCAGAGCATGCTGGCGAATGAGGTCCAGTCGTTGCGCGGCGAACTTCAGCAGGAGCTTCATGCGCTTGCCGATATTGGACTGGCGACTGAGTTCTGCGCGCTCGCTCGGTGCGAGCAAAGCCTGAACCGTCTGCTCGTCCGGGGCAGTTTGACCTGTGACCTCCGACCCCTGCCGAAGCGAGATCGTGGACTCCATCCGCTCGCGTCCCGGCGCGGCCGGAGAGGAGGCCCCCGCAGGCCGAATCGGGAGGAATAAGTTTGCGACGATGCTCCAGACGAGAAAGCACGCAATCATGAAACGCCCCCCGTGATGTCCTCGCCGAGCGATCATCTCTTTGACTCCTTGCGTCGTCTCTTTGCTTCCTCAATGAGGCGTTTGAGCGCCGGGATGCGCAGACGCGCGTTCTCGATCTCGTTCTTGTGTTTGAGTGGATCCGCCAGAGCGATGAATTTCTCGTAAAGGGTCATGGCCGGCTCGTACTGCCCTAATCGGTCGTTGCAGATGGCGAGGAAATAATAGGCGACGGGTTGCTGCGGCTGTCGCTCAACAATCCAGCCGAAATGATGGGATGCTTGCGCATAGTCTTTCAGCTCGTAGAACGCCGTGCCCAGGCCGGCGTGGGCATGGGCATTCTCAGGGTCGCGGGCGAGCACTGCCCGGAATTGCTCGAGGGCATCGGTAAAACGCCGGCTCTTGAGAAGTGCCGATCCATAGTTAGCGCGAAACACAAGGTTGCTCGGCTCCAGCGCGACCGCGCGCCCGTAGGCGCGAACGGCTTCCTCCGCATCGGTGGAGAGGAGCAGTTCCCCTAACCGGCCCCAGGCGGTCGCATCAGTGGGGAAAAGTTCCGTTGCTCGCCTGGCTTCGGCGAGAGCGTCTGCGATCCGTCCCGATTTCGCCAGCCAGGCTATTAATCGCTCGCGGGCCGGACGATTCTTCGGATCCTCCAGCAGAAGCTTCTGACAGAGGGCGATAGCCTGATCGTCCTTGTTGATGTGCGCGTAAGCATCGGCCAGTTGCAAGGCCCGGTCGGGTGACGGATCAACTTTCTGAAGGATTTCCAGGTCCTCCACGGCGCGGAGATAATCCTTCCGCTGGAGCAGCAACCGGCTGCGTCCCTCTCGAGCCAGGCGATCGTTCGGATCGAGAGCGAGGGCTCGACTGTACTGCTCTATGGCGTCGTCCGTCCGACCGGCCTGTTCGTACGCCGCGCCCAGCAGACTGAAGGCTTCGGCAGGGGGCGCCTCACGGGCGATTACCTGTTGCAGTTCGGTAATGGCGCGATCCAGAGCGCGACGCGATAGAAAGAGCGACGCCAGATTCAACCGCACCCGGGGCCAGCCGGGATCTCGCGCGAGCGCCTTCGTCAACTCCTCTTCCGCTCGGGCCGGATCATTCTGCCGGATGAAAAGTTCCGCTTGGAGATTATGCACCCGCGCGAAGAAGGATCGGACAGAAGGGTCGGCTGCGGCGGGATCGGGCAAAAAGTCTTTTTCCAATTCGATCAGGCGTGCGAGGTCGCGAGCGGCTTGTTCCATCTGTCCGAGGGAAAGCTCTGCCAGGGCCCGCTGGTAGAGGGCCTCGGGGAAGTCGGGGATCAGCTCCAGAGCCCGGCTGTAGTGAGCAATGGCTTCCGTCAGATGGCCTTGGGCGTGAACCTTCTGACCCTCTTCAAATTCCCTTACCGCCTGCTGGCGCACATCGGCTTCGGCGACAGGACGCGGGGGCGACGACGGTCGAGAGGGTTTTTGCGGGCTCCCCCCGGAGCCCACCACGAGCGCGAGCAGGAGAAAGGATGTCCGCACACCCTTGCTCATCCCGATGACTATCCTCACTGTTTGTCGCCGGAGATGGTAGCACATTTTGCCACCTGATGCATCTTCCGTTCAAAGCCGGTTCTGTGATAGCATAACGGCACCGTCAGCGAATACGAATGTCGAGGAGGGATCAGAGGACAATGGGATTTGAAGCACTCGGAATGGTCGAAACGAAGGGGTTCGTCGGCGCTGTGGAGGCAGCCGATGCCATGGTGAAGGCGGCCAATGTGAGACTGATCGGTCGCGAGTATATCGGTTCGGGTTACGTGACAATCTTCGTGCGCGGGGACGTCGGGGCAGTCAAAGCGGCCACTGATGCCGGAGCCGCTGCCGCCCGGCGTGTCGGCGAACTGATCAGCGTTCACGTCATTCCCCGACCCCATCCTGAAGTCGAACGCATCCTGCCCAACGGCGGAGGCGTCATCGAGGGAGAGGCGCGTGAGATTCCCGTCCTGACCGGCGAAGGGGGACAGGCTCTCGCCGAGCGCAGCGCCAACGTTCTCGAATCGGAAACCGATACGGCCCGGCGTCGCAGACCAAACCGGAGTTGAACAGGTCGAGTCACGCTTTTCGGGCTGATAGCCGTATCCTATGCTCAGCGATCAGGATTTGGTCTCCATTCAACAAGCCCGCGAACTGGTCCAGCGGGCAGCCGACGCTCAGCGAGCCCTGGCCGAGTTCACACAATCCCGGGTTGATCGTGTCTTTGCCGCAGTGACCGAGGCCGCTCTGGCTCAGTCCGAACGACTGGCCGAGATGGCCCATCAGGAGACCGGCTATGGCAATGTGGCCGATAAGACGATCAAGAATCGTTTCGCGGCGCTCTGCGTCTACGAGGCGTTTCGTGATTTGAAGACCTGCGGCATCATCCGTGAGACGGAGAGCCTCATCGAAATGGCCGATCCGCGCGGTGTTGTTGCCGCCATCATTCCTTCGACCAATCCCACCTCAACCACCATCTACAAAATTCTCATTGCCCTCAAAGCCCGCAACAGTATCGTACTGAGTCCGCACCCGGCTGCCGTGCGCTGCATCAGCGAAACTGCCCGGATCTTGCGGGAGGCGGCAGTTGCCGAAGGTGTGCCGCCGGATGCGATTGGATGCCTCACGGTTCCCACTCTGGAGGGAACGCAGGAACTCATGAAGCATCGGCTCACCGCCGTCATCCTGGCCACCGGTGGATTGGGACTTGTGCGTGCTGCCTATTCCAGCGGCAAACCCGCCTTCGGCGTGGGGCCGGGTAACGTTCCCGCCTACATCGAGCGGTCGGCCGATGTTTCCAAAGCGGTCAACGATATTGTCACCGGGAAGTGTTTCGACAATGGAACGATCTGCTCTTCAGAACAGGCGATCATCGCCGATGCTGCCGTGGATGGTGCCGTGCGGGAAGAGCTGACGAAGCTTGGGGCATACTGGTTGAGCCCGGACGAGATTCGCGCTCTGGAGCCGCTGGTCATCTTACCGACCCACACGGTGAATCCTGCCGTCGTCGGTCGGCCTGCCACCCGCATCGCGGAGATGGCCGGGCTCTCCGTCCCGCCCTCGACACGGGTGCTGGTGGCTCCGCTCAAGGGCGTGGGCAAAGAATATCCGCTGTCGCTCGAGAAGCTGTCCCCCATTCTCGCCTATTACACGGTACCCGATTGGCGCGCCGCTGCCGAACTGTGCCAGGCGATTCTTCGCGCTGGGGGAACCGGCCACACGCTGGCCATTCACTCGCGAGATCGGCAGATCATCCGCGAGTTTGCCCTGCGTCAGCCGGCAGCCCGAATCGTCGTCAATACGCCGGCTCCCCACGGATCCGTGGGCTTGACGACCGATTTGCCTCCCAGCATGACGCTTGGCTGTGGATCGTGGGGCGGCAATATCACTTCGGATAACATCTCGCCGCTTCACCTTCTCGATATCAAGCGCATCGCCTTCGAAACCAAGCCATATGCCGCCGAGCGATTGGCTCAGGCGCGACCTCAGCCCGCGCGCGCTGCCATGGCGCCTCCGCCGGAACGTCTTCGGATTGATCGGGCCACTCTCGAAGCCCTGGTCGAACAGGTTTTGCTCTCGAAACTCGCTGGTCATTCGACCGTCCCGAAGAGTGTCCCTTCCGCTGTAGCCGAACCCGCGTCCTCGCCATCGTCTTCAGTGGGAGCAAACGTCCCGTCGGGAGGCTGCCCGGCGTGCGCTCCCGCCGGCTCGTCGAGCACTGAAACTCACCTCTCACCTTCGACGGCTCGGCCTGCGGTTGTGGATTTCGTCTGCGAAGAGGATGTGAAAAAGGCTCTTGCCGAGCGGCGAAAAATTTATATCAACAGTCGGACCATTATCACGCCGGCAGCCCGCGACCTGGGCGAGGCGCACGATGTTTTCGCCCGTGAGTGATCATACGGATGCCGGGATTGTGCCGCACACAGCCGCCGTCTTCCCTTCGCTCTTTCCAGAGGTTGGTGCGCCCTAGCATACTTTGTGCCGGTAGAGTAGCGTGGTGAACGAGGCCACCGTCACTGGAGCCGACATTTTCCAGGCACGACAACGCCTTCGCCCGTATGTGTGGGAGACGCCGTTGGTTCGCTCGTACGCCCTCTCGGAGGCGAGTCGCGCCGATGTCTATCTCAAGCTGGAAAATGTTCAATTCACCGGTTCTTTCAAACTGCGTGGCGCGATCAACGCCCTGAGCTTGCTGGCACGCTCCTCGCCGGGCCGTAACGTGCTCACCGTGTCGGCGGGAAATCACGGACGCGCGGTTGCTCTGGCGGCGGAGATTTTCGATCTTGCGGCGACGATCATCGTCCCTCGGTCCGCTCCCCGGACGAAAATCGAGGCCATCGCCCGCCATCGTGTGCGTTTGATCCTTCGCGGTGAGAATTACGATGAAGCCGAGCGTCATGCCCGTGAGCTGGCAGCGACGTCCGACGCTGTTTTCATCTCCCCCTACAACGACCGGGAGGTCATCTGCGGTCAGGGAACGGTCGCCCTGGAGATGCTGGAGGCTGTCCCCTCGCTTGACATCATCCTCGTGCCGGTGGGAGGCGGGGGCTTGCTGGCCGGAGTGGCCCTGGCCGCTAAATCTCTCAATCCGAAGATTGCCGTCTACGGCGTGCAGTCGGAGAATTCACCAGCCATGTATGAATCGCTCCGGGCGGGCCGCATCGTCCAGATCGTGGAAAAGGAGTCGCTCGCTGATGGGCTGGCGGGAAACATCGAACCCGGTTCCATGACGTTTCCTCTCGTCGAGCGGTATGCCGACGGAGTCATCCTCGTCAGCGAGCACGCCATTGCCGATGCTATTCGTTTTCTCCTCGAGCACGAACATCTGGTTGTCGAAGGAGCCGGGGCTGTTGCCGTAGCGGCTTTGCTGAGTCGGGCATTTGAACGTCCGGGGGCGCGGATCGGAGTCATTTTGAGTGGAAGCAATATTGATCTGGAACAACTTCTCCGGGTGGCAGCGGGGTGATCTCTTGCTTCCGTGCGTGAAAGTAGACTAGGCTATCGCCCCATTGAGGAGGAACGGCCATGCATACGCGAGACCTGTTCGATTTGACCGAGCGTGTTGCCATCGTCACCGGTGGAGCTGCCGGAATCGGTCGGCAGATGACCGACGCGCTGGCCGATATGGGAGCGCGCCTCGTGCTAGCCGCCCGCAAACTCGACCGGTGCCAGCAGGTGGCCGAAGAATTGAGTCAGCGCGGAGTGACCGCTCTGGCTCTGCGATGCGATGTCACCAGCCCCGACGACGTCCAGAATCTGGTCGCCGAGACACTGCGAACCTTCGGGCGCATAGACATCCTCGTCAATAATGCGGGTGTCACCTGGGGGGCTCCGGCGGAGGAAATGTCGCTCGCCGACTGGGACAAGGTCATCCGCACCAATGTGACGGGAACGTTCCTGTGCTCGCAGGCAGTTGGTCAGGTGATGATCAGACAGCGGCGCGGCAAGATCATCAACATCGCATCAGTCGCGGGACTCTTCGGATCGCCGCCGGAGATCGTGGATGCCGTGGGCTATAGCGCGAGTAAAGGGGCGATCATCAGCTTCACCCGCGATCTCGCCTGCAAATGGGCCCGCCACAACGTCCACGTCAACGCGATTGCGCCGGGATGGTTCCCCTCGCGCATGAGCCGCTGGATTCTGGAACACCGCGGAGAGCGCATCCTGCCGCATATTCCCCTCGGTCGGTTTGGCGGCGAAGACGATCTCAAAGGGGCTATCGTCTTTCTCGCCTCGGATGCCTCGAACTACGTCACAGGCCAGGTTCTCGTCGTGGATGGCGGAATCTCGATCTGGTGACGTTGTTGGGCCTGCGCTCTGGACCCAACCAGCCTGGCCCGGGCGCGAGAAGGAAGCGGGGAACCCGCCAGCAGTCGTCCCTCAAGAGGGCAACGCTGAGAATCAACCCCGGACGAGAAGTTTAATTTGCGCGGGCGAGTCGGCCTCACTCGCGGAGGCGCTCGAGATAAACTTTCACGGCCAGCTTGGCCAGATACCAGACCTTGCCCAAGGAGAGCTTGCCATCCTGGCCGCGAAACAATCGGCCGAGAAGCTGATCTCTCAGATGGCGCGTCTCGCGCTTGAAGAGGTATTCGCGGGCAAACGGTCGTGCGATCTCGATGAAGTTGAAGTCGGGATCAATCGCAATGCCGATCCCCTCGAGTTCCATCAGCGCCCGTATCATCCGGGTGAAACGCACGGGAATCTTGAAGGGATATTCGTAGACGACTTCGGCGACCTCGTAGGTCAACTCTTTGAAGTTCACCTCGCTCAACTTCAAACCCAGGTATTCGCGGAAAAGGTCTTCCACGACCGGACGGATCGTTCGGGGATCAACCTGGGGATCGAGAAATTCCAGGTGGATGAGATCGTCAACCAGGCCGGCGACATCCCGGTTGAGGATATGGAAGAAGGCGTCAATCATCAGCCCTTGAAGCCGTGCATCAATCGTTCCCGTCATGCCGAAGTCGAAGAAGGCGAGCCGCCCGTCGGGCATCACGCGAAGATTTCCCGGGTGTGGATCGGCGTGGAAGAATCCGTCCTCGAGCATTTGCTTGAGATAGGTTCGGGCCAGGAGCCGGTTGATCTTGTAAGGAGTGATCCCCTGGCGAAGGAGCGCCTCGACATCGGTCACCTTCCATCCGTGAATGAACTCCATCGTGAGAACGCGCTCGGTCGTATATTGCCAGTAAATCTTCGGCACATAGACCTCTTTCCACCGGCGAAAGTTTTCGCGGAAGCGATCGGCATTGCGCCCCTCCTGGATGTAATTCATCTCCTCAAAAATGGTCAGGCCGAATTCATCGAGGACGCCAGTCCAATCCACGCCGCGAAAGAGCCGGGGATAGCGTTTGAGGAATCGGGCAATGCGTTTGAGGATGATGAGGTCGAAGCTGATCGCTTTCTTCAGGTGAGGCCGCTGGACTTTGACGGCGACTTCCTCACCCGATGGGAGCCAGGCGTGATAGACCTGACCGAGACTGGCCGAGGCAATCGGTGTCCATTCTATCCGCGCGAAGATTTGATCGGGTGGTGCGCCCAGTTCCTCGGTCAGGATGCGGGCAGCGACAGCGTTGGGGAAGGGAGGAACTTCGTCCTGGAGTTTCGCCAGCTCGATCAGATAAGGGACCGGGAGCAAATCGCCTCGCGTGGCCAGGGCCTGACCGATTTTGATGAACGTCGGGCCGAGCTTGACCAACCGCTCGCGGAGCCAGATGGCCTGTCGGCGCAAACGCTCTTCTTTCTGGAGCGCTTCCTGAGCGAGAATTTTTCTCACGACGCGCTGGAGCAACCGCTTGATCCGCCCCCGCACTTTCTCTCGGTCCATCGCCGCCAGTGCGTCCAGGTAGATGTAGGCGGCAAAAAGAATTAGGACGCCGATGATTTGTGCGGCCCGCAGCCATCCCTTCACCCCGACCTTGATGGTGGAGTCGCCCGATGAAAGCTGAGCGGATTCTTCAGATCCCTCCGCCTTCAACCTCTGAGGAGAACGATGTCCATCAGCCCCCCAGAGCCGTTTCACACGATGTGCGATGGCAGCGCCACTCAGTGTTTTCTCCATTGTCTGCCCTCTCAAGTATATCCTTCGAGGTCGAAGAGGTAAATCGCGATAACCTTCGCATTTGCCGGTTATCTCGTTGTCCTGACATTTGAGCGCGTAGCTTTTCCCCGGAAGCAGGGATATAATTCAGGCCGGGTGGTGCACATCATAACACGATACGAGGATGTCTTTATGCGCTGCTTGCGAAAGGAAGCCCTGGATCGTGATGGATTGATCCTTCGCGACGTCGCCGAACCTGAATTGCGTCACGGAGAGGTGAAGATCAAAGTCCTGGCGGCTTCCGTGTGCGGGACCGACAAAAGCATTTATACCAGTACCCGTCATCGAGCCATCGTCGAGGAAATGATCCGCTATACTGGGCGGGTGGACCATTACACTCCCATTATCGTCGGACACGAATTCTGCGGCATTGTCGAAGACGTCAGTGATGATCCTGCCGAGCTGCACACACCGGGGCTCACACGGGAACTTGTCGTGGAAAAGGGCGATTATGTGACGGCCGAGATGCACATCCCCTGCGGTCACTGCCTGCTGTGTCGGACGGGAAGTGAGCACATTTGTCTCAATGTGAGGGTGAAGGGCGTACATCTCGATGGCTGTTTCGCCGAATACGTGGTTGTTCCCCGACGTAACGTCATTCTTCTGGGCAAGCAGGGGGACCTGTCGCAGGTCCCTCCTCGGATCGCGGCCTTTCTCGATGCCTTTGGTAATGCGGTGCACACTGTGGAAACGGCCCACGTCAGCGGGAAGACTGTTGCCATTCTCGGCCTGGGGCCGCTGGGCCTCATGGCGACGGCACTGGCGAGAATCTATGGAGCGGCGCGGATCTTTGTCACCGAGGTCGTTGATACGGAGCACCGCTTCGCCCTGGCCCGCGAGTTCGGCGCTGATGGATGTTTCGATACCGCCCGCTCCTCCGAAGAGCTGTACCAAATGATCCGCGACTCGGAAAAAGCAGCCGGCGGAGTGGATGTGGTCCTGGAGATGTCGGGCGCTCCCTCGGCCTATCGCGATGCGTTCGAGATTGTGCGCAACGGGGGAACAGTCGTTCTGCTCGGAATTCCTCGTGAGTCGGTTGACTTTGACTTCGCCAATTATGTCGTCTGGAAGGGAGTCACCATCAAAGGCGTCTTTGGCCGGCGGATGTTCCAGACCTGGGAGACCATGCTCAAGCTCTTGCGCAACGATATCGGTGGACTCAAGGAGAAGCTCGGTCGGCTCGTCTGGCCCCGGAGTTTCACCCTCGACGAATATGAAGCCGCGTTTGAGACGCTGCTCTCAGGTCAGGCGGAGAAGCTCATCTTCACGCCCAATCCCCGGGATTTTTCCGGCTGACGGCGACGAAGGAGAATTGTTCCTGCGGCTTGTCACAACGCCCGAGATGTTGAAAAAGAAGCCACCAGTGACACCAATTCTCACGAAGAGAAAAATCGGAGAGATTTTGCGAAATCAGTGGCTTTTCTGAGAGGAGGTGGGAGAGATGGTGACGATTGAAGAACTCTATCGCCTCATGGCCCGCGACGTTGAGACGCTGAAGGAGACTAAAACCTACAAATTTGAAGTTCCTCTGGAGAGCGAGCAAGCGGGGGTGGTGCGCGTCAACGGCCGGGAAGTCATCATGCTGGCCTCGAATAATTATCTCGGCCTGGCGAATCACCCAAAGGTCAAAGAGGCGGCCGCACGCGGTTTGCGCGAATACGGGTTCGGGCTCGCCTCGGTCCGATTCATCTGCGGGACTCAGAAGATTCATCGGGAGCTGGAGGAAAAGATCGCCGCTTTCGTCGGCTGTGAGGACGCGATTTTGCACTCGTCCTGCTTCACGGCCAACGAAGCCTTCTTTTCGGGTCTTCTCGCCAACGATTTCGGATTTCGTGACTACCGGGATGTGATCTATAGCGATCAGCTCAATCACGCCAGCATCATTGATGGGGTGCGCCTCTGTCGCATCATCGCTAAATCAACCGAGTCGAAAGTCTATGCTCATCGAAAGACCGATGAGTTGCGCCAGATGCTGGAAGCCGATCAGGCCGAGGGCTACCGGATCAAAATCATCGCCACTGATGGAGTGTTCTCGATGGAAGGGGACCTGGCTCCACTGCCGGAGCTGGTGGCGTTGGCGCGGCGTTTCCAGGCTCTTCTGATGGTGGACGACTCTCACGCCACTGGCGTGCTGGGGGCGCGAGGGCGGGGGACTCATGAGGAACTCGGCGTATTCGGCCAGATTGATGTGATCACCGGAACCTTCGGCAAGGCGCTCGGCGGAGCCTGTGGAGGATTCATCGCGGGAAAGCGAGAGCTGATTGATTTGCTTCGACAGAGGTCTCGACCCTATACGTTCTCCAATACGATGCCGCCAAGCGTCGTCTGCGGATCAATCGCGGCCCTCGACCTGCTCATGTCGGATACGTCGCTCATTGACCAGCTCCGGGAAAACACCGCCTATTTCCGGCGCGAGATCGCGAACCTCGGATACACGATCCTCGAAGGCCATCATCCGATCGTTCCCATCATGCTCGGAGAGGCCGCGCTCGCCATGGACATGAGCGTGGCGTTGCTCGACGAAGGCGTCTACATCAAGGGACTGTGGTACCCGGTCGTTCCCAGAGGCGAAGCGCGATTGCGAGCACAGATTTCGGCGGCTCACACGCGCGAGCATCTCGATCGGGCGCTGGAAGCCTTTGAGCGGGTGGGGCGCCGATTCGGCATCACACACTAGGGGTCGGGCGCCAATTCGGCATTGCGCACTGGAGGTCATCTCAGTAGGCGTCCCTGGCACCGACCGGCAAGGGAGGCTATAAGATCGCAGCCTCCCCTTCAGGGCAGGCTTTCGGACACCAGATGCCTTTTGAAAAACCCTTTTGAATTACGGATAATGGGTCGGGGGCTCGAAGCTTGGAAATCCGAAATGTGCCCATTCCGCAATTTGTAGGAGGCGATCTTCGTGAATCACCACTGGGATGAACCACCAAGGGCCATTGTCCTGCGCTTCGTCTCGTGAGACGATCTACAAGAATAAACGTCTTCTGCCCGACCAGCGTGCTGGTTTGAATAGGTGGCTCTGGTAAGCTGGTGGCGTGACTCGAAAACCCTCACGGGCGTTCCCAAGCTTCTGCACTTCGTCGTGCAGCTTCCCGCACCCCACTTGGCACCTTGCACACGACAAATGCCCATCGCCCAAACTCCCCATGATGGTTCACGGCCCGCACCCACCGCCGCGCCGCCGCCTCCTTCTGCCGATCCTGCTCGGTCTCAACCCTTTTACTTCCAAAATGACCTTGACTTCGCTGCCGTCCGGCAGCCGCCAGCGAATGAGATAATCCGGGCGATACTCATGTCTCGCGCCGAGCCATTCATAAGGAATAGTGAAATCGAGGTGGTCATTGCGCGCGTAGGCGATGACCTCCGGGATTCGCTCCAACTGATACGCTACGCTATGCTCCCATTTTGGCGCATCCAGCACGACGTGGCTGATGTGGCTTTTCGAGGTCCCCACCGTCGGGCGCACCGTGCGGAAAAGGGCTTCCGATGTGGAACCGATGGGGCGAAACCGCTCGATCACTGGCAGCAAAGGTGGCTCGCCAGCTTCCGTGTCGGGCTCGATCGCCTCAGTCAGTCGCTCGATGATGCGTTGCTTGTATTTGAGCAGAGCGATTTCTTCCAGCGGCACATCTGGATCCGCGAGGATAACACGCTCCTCCAAATACTGCCAGACGATGTTCAACACCTGCGGGAAAAGAATGTGCCGTGCGATCCAGTGGTCGCGTTTGTCCTTGAGGCGATGGGTGAGTTCAGCGGCAATTTCGTAGACCGTTGCTTGCAGGCGCTTTTCGCGGTGAAACGGATTGCGGTCATGCGAGACCTCCGGGCCCGGACCGAGGCGATCAGGGCGACCAATGCGAAAGCCCGCAGCGGGCTTCACAACCACTTCCGTCGGCTCGTGTGCCGGGTCAATCTTCAGGTAAGGCACATCCTTGAGGTTCACTCGAATCTTCTGACGCACGTCAAACACGTAGCCTTCCACGCGTGGGAAGGTGATTTCCAGATGCTTGCGTTCAGGTAAGGCTCGCACTAATGTGGAAACCTTTTGCACTTCCGTGCGCCCAAGTGGTTTCTTCTTGACAGGAATGACTTCAAATGGGACGCCGTAAATGTCCACATATTCGGGCTCGGTGAAATCATCGTAGTTCATCCTTCTTAAGCCTCGTCCCACAACCTGCTCACACAAAAGCTGCGAAGTGAAGGCTCGCAATCCCAGAATCTGCGTCACATTTTGTGCGTCCCAGCCTTCATTCAACATTCCGACCGAAACTACACATCGGATATCCTTGCCCGGTGGGTCACCTTGTCCTTCCCATTCAGTTTTGCCGATGGTATCCACAGTTTTTCGCAGCCGTTCAGCGGTCTCTTGCTTCGTCTCTCCGTCCACCGCACTTTCTGCTTCCGCAAGAAGTTTGGAGTCAATGCGGAAGGTGTATTCCCTATCATCCTCATTCTTCAATTCGGGCAGCACATTCCCGTGCGCAATGTGCTGGTGCACGAGCTTGGCAAGGTCAGTGTTATCACAGACGACGATGAGTACAGGAGGCACGGGCGATTTTGCCCTTTGAAACTCTGCGAAGGTCTTCTTCCACTCTGATGCCAGTGTGACCAATGCGCCTTCGGCTTCACGCAGCACGGATTCTGGCTTGGCACGGCGACGGGCAGTCTGCCGCTCGGAGGCGGGGAGTTGCCGATTAATGTGCTCCCACAACCGAAAGTATTTGGGAATGAGCGCGCCAGTATTATCATCCACTGGCACACGCGGGATTTTCACAATGCCCGATTCAATCGCATCTACCAGGCCAAAATCAGAAACGATCCATGGAAACGGCGCGCCCTCTTCGTAGCCGCTACCTTTGATGTAGAATGGTGTGGCAGAAAAATCGGCGCAGAAGTTAATGCCGCGCACGGCGTTGATTTTGTCCAGACCGCTGACCCAGACAGTCGCCTCCTCCCGTTCCGCGATCTCCTCCGCCGAGAGCCGGCTTCGGAGTTCTTCAGGCAAGGGCGCCGGGCGATAGGCGTGATGGGCCTCATCGTTGATGACCAGGATGTTCTGCTTGGCGCCTAACTCCCTCAGCACGCGTCGGCAAAACGCCGCGTCGCTTTCCACCCCGCGTTGCACAACGCTTTTTGAGCGGCTATCGTCCTTGGGTTGAAAGAGGTGCCAGTTCGTGATTTGAAACCTGCCCTGCTGCAGACGTTCCATCAACCCGCGCGGTATGAGGTCAAATTTCTCGTAATAGTTTCCCGGCTTCCAGGGCAAAAGCACTTGCAGCCGTTCCCGGATGGTCAAGTTCGGGCAGACCAGGAGAACGGCATCGGAGAAGCGGCGGTCTTGAGGGCGGGCGAGCTTATTGAGCACCTGCCAGGCAATGACCATGCCCATTACGACCGTTTTGCCGCTGCCGGTGGCCATTTTGGCTGCATAGCGGGTGAGAGCATTGTCCTTTGGGATGGCGATGCCCTGTTTTTCGGCCGGGGATGCTTCGATCAGCCAGATGAACGTTTCCGCAGCTTCACGCTGGCAGAAGAAGAGCTTGCGCTCCCGGTCGGGATTGTTCCAGTGATGGAGCAGCTGCCGCGTGATAGGCGTTACGCCCGGGTACCCTTGCGCGCGCCAGGCTCTGACCCGCTCGCGGATGGTATTGACCACCTCCAAGGGAACGAATTCTTCCTCAAGGATCGCCATCTGCGGCCCGCGCGTGCGCGCCTTCAGGTAATAACCCGCCGGCCGCCGGCCCTCCCGCAGGACGGGCTGCCTCTGTTCATATGCCCAGTAACGGGTGGGTTCTTCAAAGGGGGAGTTGATAATGGGATTATCAACCAGCACCGGGCGTGTCTCCCTTTAAACATTCTATTTCGCTGAGTTGCCGGATGTAATCCTGCGGAAGATTGTGCTCTTTGGCGCCCTTAATTAAACACTCGAGGTAATCGCAGCGTGGCCTAAGGCCCTCTTTAACCTTGCTGTCCGCAGCGATGTATGACATAGCCTTTATCACGTCATGTTCTGTTTCTACTTGCAATCTAACACACTTATAATGTTCTGGTACGCCTTCGTAGCGGTTCAATTTCCGAAGCTCCTGCTTGCTGAGTAAGTAGAGAACCCCGTATACGATGCCTCGCTCACTCGGTCGAATATTGGCGTACCCGCTTTCATCATTGGCAACCTTGTTGAAAACCAGTTCGTAGCCGCGTATCATACCAACTGCCCATTGCATACTGCTCCGACCAATTCGAGCCTCAAGGCGCTTGGAGTCCATGTTCGATCCATAAGCGAAATACCAAACGAGGAATTTCATGAGATTACCCTCTGGCTAAGGTCCATCAGCTTCACTACTTCCTTGCCCCATTAATTACTTGAATGCGCATACCCAAGTCTCATGGTGAACTTATCCTCTTCTCCCGGTCCTCGATTTCTTTCAATTGTTCTTTTGATACTGATGGCCCTGACAGCTTTTTTTCGATTCCTTCTAAAATATCTTGCAGCGTAATAGGCAACAAATGATCCTCTTTTATTTCTTCATCCGGATCCCTTCCTAAGCTTGGATTCCTTTGTATTTGTCGCATAAACACCTCATGAGCCACTCGATCAATCAGAAGTCGAATATCCGCTCCTGTCCACCCATCCAACTTGTCGGCTAATTCCTCAAGGGTCTTATGGTCTCGAAGTTCACGACTAATTGGTCTATTTGCCAAAGCTGAGCGTAGCAATTCCATACGTGCTTCTCGGTCAGGTAAAGGAACCTTTAAACACTGATCAAAACGCCCAGGGCGCAAGAAGGCTTCATCAATGTTTCCAGGCTTATTTGTAGCACCGATAATGAGGACCGGCGCATTTTGCTCAAAAACTTTGGTAAAAAGACGCAGAAAGGCGGGTATAATTCGTTGCATGACCGTAGACGTTTGCACGATTTCTCTAGCAGCAAGCAAGGCATCCGCTTCATCAATGAAGATGACAACGCGAGGTTTCTGAAGGGCTTCCTGAAATATCCGTTCCAGGTGCTGCTCGGGTTCACCGGGAAAACCTCGCACAATGGAAGGACTAATTTCGATGAACTCCGCATCTATTTCCTTGGCAGTTGCTTTGGCAATAAGGGTCTTACCCGTACCTGGAGGTCCATACAGAAGTAAACCTCCACCCACTCGCAATCCGTATTTTTCCGCAACCCTGGGGTTAAGGAACGGTTCGATCATCCGTTCTCGTATAAACCTCTTCACATCCTCTAGTCCTGCGACGGATTGAAAACCCTCTTTCGGTCTATAACTAACCAGCGCCTCCTGAGAAGGGAGCTCCTTGATGGGAAAATGCGCAAGAAGTTTACGAGTTATATCAGGGCCATAGGATGCAAAAGCTGGAATTTGCCACCCAGCCCTTGTTCGGGTCATTGTGAGACCGGTTGGTTTGAAGATCTTCGTTCTGGCGTCGCTAACGGCTTTGATCTCGCCTGCAGGTTTTACTCGTATTTGGTAAGGAAATGCCCCACCCCATGCCTCGGGTTCCAAGTTCCAACCAGGGTCTGACACGGCAACGAAAATGCCGAACAGCACGTCTGCCTGACAGTTGTAAAGGAAGCAGATATCTCCTTCCCTTACTCCTTTCCGATAATAATCAATTTTATCACCAAAAAGATTACGTTCGAGGCACTCATCTTGAGTTTTATTGGAACAGATCCAGATCGAACAATTTATTTCGTTGCTCATGTTCTCCTCCTTTTGATGTCTTATCATTTTTCCTTTCGTCAGCCAGAAGGGGAGGGAGGTGGTGCCGAGCACCCTCCGCCCATTGAGGCAGTCCGAATAGCTTCAGTACCGTTTGTTCTGTCGGACCAAGAAAGGGCATGTTGTTACGGTCGTGCCCTGAGAGACGGACCGATTTCAAAGCCTGTCTATTGTCTCTAACGGCATCACCCTCACCGCCTCGTTCCCTCGGGAATCCATCACCTTGATGCCGGTGCACCTGTGCTCGCCGGATTTGAAGCGGAACGAGACAGTGCCGTGCGTGCGCTCAAATGCTTCAGGTTCAATTGTAGCACGAAAGGCATTCTGAAGTTTTCCCATGCATTCGAGTCGCCGGGGAAGAAGGCCCGCTGGATCTGCAAGGACGAGTAACCATCTCAGCTCAGTTTTTCTTCCTCCCACTCAAAGGAAATGCCGTAGTCTCGAAGTAGCTTCTCAATCTCCGCTTTCTTTTTCGCCAGCTCTCCGGTAGGCTCGCGTAGCTCGACGTTAACCTGTGCGCTTGCGTTCCTCAGCAGATCAACGACCTTTTGGACGGGGTAAAAATGGCTGGTACTTGTCTGTAGACGAAGGCCTGATACTACTGGTCGCTGTCCCTCACCCGCAGGTTCGACCTTCTCCAGTCCTATATGTTCCTTCGATACGATCGTGACACGGTCCTCTAGAAGCACCCCCGCAGGGACCAATTCACCGAAGTAAACCCGCCCACCCACTTTTACCCCGAACCTCGCCTGTTTGACGCCTTCCTCAACGGCACGGGAGATGGCTTGCTTCGGCTCGGTGAGCAAGGGAGCCCCCGGTGTGCCTACAAAGGCACTTGCCACCTGGTCCAATGAAATTTCCCTGTCCTTCGCAAGTATTTTTTCCGACAAATACTCCGGACTCACTTCCTTCAGGAGGAGTCCCTCCTTTTCCAAACGGGCATATACGGCTTCTGCCAGGGTCTTCGCCTTAACCCCTTCAGGGATAGGTCCGGCAGGCAATTCGGAGATGCCTTCGGGGCTGGGGCGATAGATGCGACTGTATGCAGTCAGCAAAAGCCCCTGAAGCCCGGTCGAAGCGTCCTTGCATTGGGCATCCATCTGCTGGCGGTCTTCCTCGTCCATCTGCCTGAAAGACCCGGAATTTCGGATGGCTTCCAATGCCAGCACACGACGCATTCTGGCCCTAAGTTGTGAGAGATTGCCCGCCTCGGGCACGAGAAAGACCAGCATGTTCTTGTGACTGCGGTAGGCTTCACCCGCCTGTTGGGTCACCTCTTTCATCCAGGCTTCCGCCCGGGATCGCTCATGCAGCTCCAGGGGCAAAACGACAAGCGTTGGCTCTGCGCGGTCCGGCACGCCACGATGATCGAGAGGGGCGACGATGACGGTCAAGGGTGTCTTCCCTTTCCCGGCGATCTTCTCTAACTCGTTCTTGAGTCCTTCTTGCACCTGCTCTTCGGTGATATCGGACTCATAATCAAGAATAATCTTGTTGAGGTTGGGCTTCGCCTGGAAGCGATAGCGTTTGTCGCGATAGACCAGATACCAGAGGCGTTCGCGCAGGTGGCTCAACACCTCTGAGATCTGCGCCGGATTGATGTCCGGACGTAATAAAGCTGTTCGGATTTCCTCCTCGGTCGCCCCCATATCCCGAGTTGCTGCGGAGATGCTGAAAAGAAAAGCACAGGAAGCCGCCCCTTGAGCCAGTTTTTCCCGCCGATACTCCTGACCCAGGTCTCTATCAATCTCATCCGCCCGCTGAAGCACATCTCCGGTCACAACTGCATCAAAGCCGCTATCCAGGAGTTTGACAACCTCCGCCCGTATGTGCCGGTCCGCAAGGTCTGTATGATGCGGCTGTATGAGAAACGCCGAGCCAGGCCGTTGATTCCAGAGCCTTCTAATCACCATCGCCAGCAATCGCAAAGCGCCTCGGGTCCGCTGAAACTGCGGATGCGGACCCCAGCGTTCGTAAAGCAAACCGATCAATTCAGGATGGAAGGGATAAGCCTTAAGCATCCGCCCCCTGTAATCGGATGTGCGCACACGGTCGGGAAAGAAGCGGGCATATTCGTTGTAGTAATCTGCCATAGCGTTGACGACGCGCTTGATCTCGCGTTCTTCGCCCAACCATTTGAAGAGCCGCCGTTGCAGGACTCCAAAGATTTCATCTTGAGCGACGGGAGTTTCGACCAGCTCGACCCGCCCCAAGACCTTCTTCGCATACTGGAAGAGACGCTCGGCCGCCTCTTGATTCTCTTCGGGAATCTCCAGAGATGACGCCGGCAAAGAAACCACCAGCACGGCTTGAGGAGAGGCGCTCACCGCCGCCGTCAGCTCCTGCAGAAAGACGCCGGTCTGCTCCATCAAGTTACTGTCGCCAACCTTCACCGCCTTTGCTTTCACCAGGTAGTCCAGGAGTTCGTCCATAAGAATGAGCGCCGGCTGGGATTCGTTAAGCAGCGCGGAGAGTTTCCCTGCCCCCGGCGCTGTGCGCGCTTCATCGGAGTCGCGCATGCGCTCATAGAACGCCTTGCCCCCGAGCCGAAACGCCAGTTCGCCCCAAAGCGTGAGGATTTTGCGCCCCTCCACCTCGCGGCCATTTCTGGCATCCAGTTCCCGACAATCTAAGACCGCTACGCGGATGCCCGGCGGAATCGTCCGCAGGTTGAGACGTTCTAAGATCGGGCGCACCGCCTCGGCCTCTCCGGAGGCGTCAGGATGCTTGCAGAGATGGTAAAGCGCCGCCATCGTGTGCGTCTTGCCTCCGCCAAAGGGCGTTTCTAGCCTCAATATGGGAGCGCCAACGCCGCCTGCAGCGCACAATCGCCCCAAGACGCGCTCCATCAAATTCGCCAGGCTTCGGGTCATGAAGGTTTTGACGAAAAATCGCTCCGGGTCGGTATAATCCCTATCGGCAGTCCCTTGCTCCACATGGTGCAGGCTGACCGCAAAAAGCGATGGGTCAAGGTCTTTCGCGAACACATCTCCATGAGGTTCACAAATCTCCCATACTCGCTTTATGTTTTTGCTTGCCATCTCGGCACCCTCCTATATCGGTAAACTCAACTGCCGGCGCTCTTCAATGGCCCGCATCGCCTGCTTGGTCAAAGTGGTCCGCGCCGGAAGCAGTTGCCCAAGCGCAGTAACTTCATCCGACAACCCGCTTTTCTCCCATTCGCGCTCGCTTTCGTAGAGCGCCTGAGCAGCTCGCCAGAAAGCGTGGTCTTCATCGTGAAAGCCCCCGAGGGCCAGAAAACTCGTCAAGCCCTCCGTTTCGCCGCGCTTCCAGAAAAACAGCGCAAGATGCAGCACATCAATCAGGGGAAGGGTATGAACTTGCCCGTCTTCGAGCGCCTTCCTTAGCGGGCGTAACGAGTTTTCATCCCGTAGCCTTTCCCAGAACGTGGGGAGTGTCACCTGGTCTCCCTTGCGGGATACCAAGCGTTGCTCGGTGCTCAGCCGATCCAGTTCGGCTCCGAGCGATTTCGCCAATTTGTTCGCCTCATCAAAGGAAAGCGTCTGGTCACCGTAAGCCCAGCGATAGAGCACATAAAGGCGCGTGGGAGCATCAACCAGCCCCAGCCCTTGACCCAGGCGTTCCAGAGCATAGTTGGCTACCAGCGTGCGCACTTCATCGAGGAGCTCTTCCACGCCGACCTCGCGGCCGTCGGGTCTGAGCACCTTGCGGTAACGCCCGAAGACGCCCACGGCCGGACCGATGGCGGAGATGAAAAAGTCCGCACCGCGAATCCCCGCATCCCAGAACTGCATAAGGCGCTCGCGCACGACTTCTCTCAGCTCGCCTCGCACCTCGTGATACCAGCCGGTGGGTGCCTCTGGGGACCTTCGGCGACAGGTCATCAGGATGGTGCTTTGCACCGCGCCTTTGCCCCGTTGATGGGTGGAGGCTTCCATCTCCGTGTGCACGGGCCAGGAGGCTGTGGGATAAAGCCCCGCATCCAGAAGGCTCTGGATGAGGCGTTCCCAGGCGGCTGTGGAGCGATGGGTGAACATGACCACGCAGATCCCTTCGGGCTTGAGGACGCGGTAGATCTACTTGAAAGACTGCTGCATGAGCCTCCGGTAATGGGCTTCGGCGATCTGCTCGCCTCTTTTGCCGCCGCCGAAGCGGGCGGGGTTAACGACCGCTTCCTCGTCCTTTGGCGTAAGTTCCGTCTGGAAAGCCTCAGGGTAAAGATCGCCCACCGCGCGCCGCAGCCAGACATAGAAGAAGTCGGAAAGATCCGCATAGGGCACATTGTCCGCATAGGGCGGGTCAATAACGACGGCGTCAAAGGTATCGGCGGCAAAGGTAAGGGAAGTTGCCGATCCCAGATGGGCACTGCCAATTTCAGGGGTGTGGCTTTCGCGTTGACAAACCGTCATAATCCGCTCTAAAGATGCCTGCCAACTTCCAGAAGCGCCGGCGACAGTATTCGCTTCCGCGTATGACCACTGCATATGCAAGTTGTGTCCAGAGAAGGTGTTCCACATCGTCTCGGCTCGGTTATCCCATCCTGACAGGAGGCCGTTGTAGTTCTCCACATTTCCCATCGCAAGCCCCAGATATGTCCCCACCGCCTTCGCGAACTCAGCGTCGCCGGTCTCACGCAAGATTTCCTGATGTGCCGCCCGCACCCACTTGCCGAAGGTGCACAGCGCCAAAAGCTGGCGGGGATTGAAAAGTTCGTACCATTTTTGAAATCCATAGCCACGGCCACTTACGATATTCGGATTGTGCTGATCCATCGGCTCCTCTGGTACCCAGGATAGACCGAATGCCCAGGGGGAGGGTGTCTGGAGGAGTTTTTGCAACGCTTCTTCCGCTTTCTGGAAAGCTGCCAGGTCCACATCAGTTGCCAGGCGATAGTTTCGCCCTTGCCCTCTGCCCCGTGTTGTCACCACTGCCACCAGGCGATGACCCATCCGTCCGGCTTGCGCTTCCGCCTTCACGTATTTGTCCTTCGCTGCGCTGCCGCAGAGGAGACAGACGGCATTAGCACGCCGCACCGTGCCCTCTGATGGGTCAAAGTCGAGCTTACGGTCCTGTACCACGGTGAACTCCACCCGCTTTGCCTGGCGGTCTACGAGGGGCTTTAGCGCCACCCGCTTGTTGGCTTTGCGGGCCAGCCAGAATTGACGGAAGAGCTGGATTTCCGCGCCGCACGAGGGATTGGGACAGCGAATGGTGCGGGACCAGATGTAGGCGATTGGCGTCTCACTGTTGACCTTCGGATAAAACTCCGCCAGTTCCTTCCGCGCCTGCTCCAGCACCCATTCACCCCAGCGCTTCACTGCTTCCACAAGCTTGTGTCCATAGCGCTGAGGGTATTCGATCGTCGCCTTCAGGATGAGGTAGGCGACAGGGTTATATTCCCCGGCATAGGCTTCACAGCCGAGCCTCAGGGCCTCCAGGGGAATGGAGCCGCCGCCGGCAAAGGAATCCAGCACCTTCGGCCGGGAATCCGGAAAGCGCTTGCGGACGAGGGCTCGCGCCTGTTCGAGGAGGTAACGCCCCGCCGAATCGCCGTCATGCACCCCCCACTTGCAGAGGTTCGTAATGAACTCTTGCGTAACGTCATCGCTTTCAGGGAGAAGGGCTCCCAGCACGGCAGCGCGGGCGACTACCAGAGGTCGGCGTGCCCACCAGACATGGAGCGTGGAGATATGCCCATGCCTGATAGCTTTCTCGCGTCTCGCCTCTTTGGAGAGGTACTGAATTGGCAAAGCCGACTCAATCAAAAATCGCTGTTCCATGACTTTTATCCTCCTTTTGCTGATGATTGCGCCCAGCCTAACCCCGTTGGTTGTGGTTCAAGCCCGAGTTATTGACCTCTCAATTATTGACTCGAATTGAATGAGGAAGGTCAATAATTTTCTCAGACGGGTCAATAACTCTCTTTCGTAAAGAATACCGCCTGCCGCGTTTTTCTCCGTGGGGCTTCAACCACCCTAGTGCAACAAGTCGTTGGGCGATTTTTCGAGCCTTAATGAGCGATACTCCAAGAGCCTGGCGAATGTCCTCGTTTTTGACAAACCCTTTCTTGTGCAAGATCGGTTCCAGCGCCACTAACTCCGGAGGCTTTTCCACAGGCGTTTTGGACGGCTCCTCCACCACTGCATAGATACGACCTTTCGGCCTGGTGAGGCGAACAATGCCTTTACGCATGAGTTCCTTGATGTCGCGGGCAGCGGTGTAGATGTCTACGCCCACGAGTTTTTGATAGGCCCTGCTGGTAAATCGGCCGCCGTGCTCATGGGCATAAGCCAGAAGCCGAAGTTGATTACGACTCAGGGCTTGACCTTCAAATCGTTTTAGCCATCCTACGGTCTGGGGGCTGAAAATCGGTGTGCTTTGCAGGATGACGACGAATCGGCCGCCCTCCAATCGGAACTCGGGCGGCTGCAGCCATTCCTGTTGCATTACTTCAAACATGCGGGGAATCCCCTCGCCCAATTCTCGCATGTAGCCGAACTCCGTTAGCACTCTGACGACGCGCGGGTTGCGGGAGGCATGAACCCGATTCCGTTTGAGTAGCTGTTCCAGTGTGACGGGTTCAACTAACTCTCCCGGGCTCGAAATTTCCATTCGGTCGTCAAAGAGATGGACTTCAATTTGTGCGCCCTCGATGCCGTAATCGCGGTGGGCAACGGCGTTGACGATGGCTTCCTGCCATGCGAATTCGGGATAGGCTAACCTTTCCTCAAAGAATAGGTCCACGAGATGTTGACGCTCGGGTATGTGCTGACGGATTTGTGCGTGAGCATTTTCAATGAGGCGAACGAGCGGCATTCCCTCTATCCGAAAGCGCTTCTCAATGTTCAACTCGGCGCCCGTTCGTCTTTCGGTGCCTCGCCAGCGAATAAATTCGATCCCACAGCGAGGGTGCCAGCGAGAAGGGTCTTTCCCGAACAGGAGCAAAGCAGCCAATGTCAAGCGAAGTTGCCCATTAACCCTTTCAGCCAGCCGGTAGTGAACAAGGGTATCCTCAGGTGACAGGTTCACCTTCCCTCGCTGTGCCAGCTCCTCCACTAAGGGAAGGTCTAGATCGTTAAGAGTGGCATTCGCAACAAATTGGATTTCTCTTGCTCGCTGTAAGCGAGAAGCTTTCATTGCATCTATGTCCTTTGCTGAGAACGGCAGATTCTGCGCCCCTATCCGGAGCAGGTAGCGGCCGTCGGTCAGTTGGTGCACCTGAGCGCTCCAATCGGTCTCAAAGACCCAGACCCGTTGACCCTCTAAGGTAATTTCTCTTGGGCAGAACGATAGGCGTGGTTGGATCAAGCCCCTCACTTGCTGCGATGCCGTGGAAAGATCGTACCGCGAAGGGACTCCTGCGTCGGTTCCATCGTCCTCCAAGCCGAGGACGACCGTGCCGCCATCAGCATTGGCCATGGCAACCAGAGTCTCGGCGACATCTCGCAAAGAATCTTTGAATGAGCGGGGTTTGAGCTGTCCAGTAGAGCGGTCATAGCAACTCTTGCGCTCTAAAAATTGACCTTCGGGTTGCTCCCTTAGCCAATCCCATCTGCTGGACATCGGCTACTCCGTCCCCTTCCATTGTTCAATGACAACCTTAATGACATTTACGACGGGTTGAGCACTCAGGCGAGTTGGGTTCTGAACGGCGTGTAATTTGGGTTCGGTCAGAGCGTTTTCCACGACGTAGAGCCAGTATGAATTGCCAAGGCGCTGCGCCATCTGCCACTCGTGGGCTGTCAATTCTACAGGTCCTGTTTCGCTAAAGGCTTTGACCTCTATGTAGCGGATTTCTTCAGTTCCGACAGACAAAATATCATATCCCAAAAACTTCTCGGAAACATCTTGGGGTTCCCGTCCATGCTCCCGTTCGTAACGCATTGCTTCGGCCATGCCGGCCTGCTCCACCTGCCGCTTGAGGTCTTCAGGTTCCGGAGGCGGTCCGGGAAGTTCCACGATTTGTTTGGGCACGATGAGAGCAACGGCAACCAGTTCCGGTTCTAAGAGCATAAGGGTTCGCTCTTTCTCCAGGGCCTTCAAGCGTTCTCCTCTTTCACGGACCAGCGCTTTGAGGTTCTCTTCCTCTTGGTGAATGGCGATACGCATATCCTCGCCCGCCTCGGCTCGTCGGTGGTATTCAAAGAGTTTCGCGTTGGATTCGGAAATCAATTGATCAAAGGAATGCTCCAACCACCTCCTTTTGATTTGGCACTCACGGTCGCGGCGGGCCTGGGCTTCGTCCTGCAGTTCCCCTATCTGCTGGGTCACGTACTGCTGGACGATCCTCTGGACGGCCTCCAGGTTATCCACGGTTTCTGGGGGAGGCGACCAGCCGTCAGGGACAGCCCGTAGCTCCCATAGCATTCGGGGGTCCACCTCACGGACTTCTTTGGAATGTCGGTCATAGAAGAGGGCCAATAGTCTTTCAATGACAGGTTTCCCATGGCCGTCCTGGACCCGCCCTCGAAAGAGCCAGAGTTGACCATCACGTCCCTTTTCATCGGTGAGCACCCCCTTCACGGGGAGGGACGATTTGTTCAGAAAATGCTCGCAGAGGGCTTCGAAGAGTGGATGTCCTGGTGCGAAGAACTCTGCGTTGCCCTCTCGTGCCTTAGAGCGTTCAAAGGCAACCCTCAGACCTCGCGCGTAGCTTTCCCCTTGCAGGTGATGCTGGCGCACAAATTCGCGAGGGACGCTTATGTGAAAGATACCGTCTTTCTTCCGATCGGGGTCCAGGCGCCCACCGACGATGCTCACCGCTAACTGAGTGAACCGCTGAACGTCCCAAGGCACCAGGCGCCTCAGTCGGGAGTCCTGGTCGTCCCGGAGCACAGCCGATCGGTCAATGTGATGTCCCGCCAGGGCATTTTCCTCCAAGGCCCGGCGGAACTCTTCTAACCGCTTTTCCACATCTATGTCAGTTACCCGCTCAATTTCACCAGTCCTCTCCTCCACGATGGCTCGCATAATCATCTCTTCCAGTCGCACACCCTCCAGGAGCATTCCGATGACGTCGTATACGGTATCACCCAGGCGCTGGCGCATCAGCTCCAGCTTCTGCAGTAGGCGTTGTAAGACCGTCCCCTCACGGGTCTCCGGGTAGAGCAGGTTAAAGACAAAGCACTCACGGGTCTGTCCGTAGCGGTGGATCCGTCCCATCCGTTGTTCCAGTCGGTTGGGGTTCCAGGGCAAGTCAAAGTTGACCATAAGGCGACAGAACTGGAGGTTGATACCCTCGCCGGCGGCATCTGTGGCCACCATGACCTGGACCCGATCGCGGAAGAACCGCTCCTGCTCCACGCGGGCTTGCAAGTTCATATCCCCGTGGATCACGGCCACAGGGAATCCCCACTCCTGCTCGAATTTGCGCTTGAGGCCATTTAAGGTGTCTTTGAACTCAGTGAAGACGAGGAGCTTTTCTTCCGGATTATGGCGCAAGTGCTCCTCGACCACGCGGCGGAGTTCCTGGACCTTCGCCTCTTCGCCAGCCTTCTCCGCCTGGATGGCCAATTGAATGAGATCATCCAGTTCCCCGATTTCTTCCCGGAGTTCCTCCGGTGTCTCAGCGGCGGTCACGCCCTCGAGGCGTTCCTGAAGGCTCTCCCATTCGGCATCTGTCAGATCGGCCAGCTCAGCCAAGTTTTCCTCGTCTAACGCCGGCAGGGCTATTTCTTCAGCCAATCGCCTCTCCCACTCCCTCAAGAGGTTCTGCAATTTGGTGCGCCGACGGTGTAGCGACTCTCGGATGGCTGCAAGGCTTGATGAAAGCCTGCGTTGCAAGACCGTTAAGGCCAGGGCAACATTGCGACTTCGGCGGTCCGTTTTACCCGATACGGTCCTATACCAGCGCCGCACGTAAGCCGTGACACTTTCGTAAAGTTCTCGCTCGGCTGCTGTCAGGGTGATACTCAGTGTGCAGACCTCACGTTTCTTGAAGATTTTGCTCCCGTCCAGGTAAGTCACCTGCTCCTTGGACCGGCGCAGCACAAAGGGCAACCCATTCCCCTCTCGGGCTGCTTCCTTGAGTTGGGTTTCATTAAAGAAAAGCCGGGGTTCTAAGAGTTCTAACAGCAAAAAGTAAGCTGAATCATCGCCTTTATGAGGAGTAGCTGTCAAAAAGAGAACGTTTGTCGTCCGTGGGGCAAGGGCTTCGCCTAACAGGTAGCGTTGACTCTTGGCGATTTTACGACCGTAGCGGGTCGCCGAGAGTTTGTGCGCTTCATCAACGATTAATAGATCCCATTGGCGCCGAGTGAGCACGTCCATAATCTCGCTCTTCTTAGCGAAGTCCATCGAGGTTATCAATTGAGGATTACGCTGGAAAAACTCGTCCGAATAGATATTGGAGAACACCCCTCGATCCAGGATCGTGAAGTCTTCTCGGAACCAATCCCCCAGTTCGCGGCGCCACTGGTCCTGCAGGTGAGCGGGGACGACAATCAAGACCCGTTGTGCCAGACCTCGCGCCTTCAACTCCTTAAGCACCAGCCCCGCCACAACGGTCTTACCCAGGCCGGGGTCATCTGCCAGCAAGAAGCGGATCCGGGAGCTTGGAAGGATATACCGATAGACAGCATCCACCTGATGGGGCAAAAGGTCCACCTGGGTCACGCTCACTGCATAATGGGGATCGAAGGTGTAGGCCAAGCGCATACGCAGGGCCTCAGCATAGAGTAAGAAGGGGTCACGCGGCAAGAAGTCGGCTCGTAGAAAATCTTCTTTGAGCGTGGGCAACCGCTTTACTCGTTGGGCGAGTTCTTCAAGCGTGAGGACGAAGGTTTGCGCCTGTCGGCTCTGGCTGGAGATGACCCCAAGGGTGATCCGATCCGTGGAAGGTTCGGCTCTATAGACCTCGAAAACTTCCGGGTACGGCTCCAGGCGAATTCGCTCACCAGGTTTCGGTAGATCGTGGTTCATCAGACCTTCCTAATTCTTTTTCTTTGTGTTTAGTAATCGTACCAGATTTTTCGGCCGAGGTTCGCAAGTGAAGGAATCTTCTGATTTTGGACTTTGATTTGCTCTGGGTCGTGGGGTTTGTCCTTCACGTCGCCGCGGTCAGTGCCCAGTTGGAAGTTAGAGGCATATTTGATGCTGTAGGGCGGATTAATGTAAATCATCTGCACTTTGTCCGTCAGATCCCCTTTGACAAGGAGCGAGTTGATCACGGTGGGCGAATCGCCCAGAAGCCGGTTCGCCCGGCCAAGCTCGCGTTGATAGAATTCCACCAGCTTACCGGCGGACAAAGGCGTTTCGTCAAAAAGGTTGAGCTTTAGTGGCTCGGGACCGCGTTTGGTGTAGAGAGTTGCCTGTGTGGGAGCGGGTGCGCATTGCGAGCCCAACGGCCGTCTGGCGTTCGGGTACTTCTGCAACAGCGCATGAGGAATGACCACCGAGCCTCGTCCTTCAGCCGGGTCCTTCTCGCGCCCGTTTCGCTTCACGTTCTCTCGAAGCCTCTCTTTCATGGTGAGTGATAGGACAGCGACCCGTTGCTCCCGATCCTTTCCGCCACGAATTGTAATTGGAGTCACCCCAAAGTCAATAACTTTGATCCCCAAACACAAACATCCGTCAGACCGGTCAACGGAATCTCCCTCGAACGGCTTTGACCCCTGCGCGTTCCGTACCCGATCTTTCAGTCGGTCAGGTGAGTTTTCGAAATGCCCACATTCCCTCCTTAAAGAACTCCTTGATCCGGTCCAGGGTCGAACAACGTGATTGCAGGGTCTTTGCCGGGACATACCGGGACTCGCTGACCCTCCCACGTCGGATCGAACGACGCGTTTCCAAGGTGTTCGCCGGGGTATCTCTGTGCGCGACGAAGTGTCATGGGCAAACATCTTCACGGCGCGACTCATTATGGGACGGGATGATCATATCCGATTTCCTCAGGAATGGCCTGGTTGGCTTCATTGACTTCGGCCTTTGCGGTCGCCTATAATGCGGCCTGTTTTCATCCGTAGGGATCGCAGGTAGGAAAAGCAATGAAAGCATCGAGGAGGAAACCGTAAGATATGACCATCAAGGAACGACGAGTCAATGATGTTGTGATTCTGGATATCGAGGGGAAGATTCTACTTGGCGAAGGCGACGTCCAGCTTCGGGAAGCAATTCAGCGGCTGTTACAGTCCGGGGCGAAGAAGATCCTCCTGAATCTGGCCGATGTGCCCTACATTGACAGTGCGGGATTGGGCGAGATCGTTCGATGCTATACGACGACCCGACGTGAAGGGGGAGAATTGAAGCTTCTGAATCTCACCAGCCGTATCCGGGATCTGCTCACGATTACGAAACTGATCACCGTCTTTGAGAGTTTCGATACCGAGGAAGCCGCGCTGAAGAGCTTCGCCAGCTAAGCTCCTGTTTTCACCCGTCGGAGCGGGCGGCGTATCCTATCGTCCCGAAAGGATTCGCCACCGCTGCCGATCCATCGCTGTGGGAAGGGAAATTCGGCTAGCCCCTGCGAGTTTGGCCTCATCGAAAGCGGCAATCATTGCTTCGAATGGAGCTTCGGGTTCTGTATCAATGATCACGGGAGTGTTTTTGTTCTGTTCGATCCGGGCCTTGATGGCCGGCCCGAGATCCTCGATGCGAATCGGTTGGTCGTTCAAACGATAGTCCGATGGACCCAGTACCCGGATGTAAAGCGCTTCTTCGGGCCGTACATTCACGATCAGGTTCGGGTCTTCCGGGGGCAATCCGAAATTTATTCCCTTGATGGCAGCAAAGGCCGCCGTCAGCATGAAGAAGATGATGAGCAGGAAGGCGATGTCGGCCATCGAGGCCGTGGGAATTTCGGCATTGACTTTTCGTCGAGGAACTTTCATCGTCTCATCCTTGTCTCCGGGGACCCCGGGCTTCGGTCAGGAAGTAGACGTTTCGCGCCCGGCTTAAGCGAAGCCGTTCCAGGCAAAATTCAATATAGCGGTAAGCGGCCCGTCGGTCGCCTTTGACGACGAAAGATCGAGCAGGATTTTGACGGAGCACCTCGGCAATAAACCGATCGAGCTGATCCACATTCTCAATCGTCTGAGAGACCTCTCCGTCGGTTGCTTTGATCACTCCTTCCGCCGTGACCGTCAGCAAGGCGCTGTTTCGGACGATTTCTTCCCGGTTCACCGACGCGGGCAGGTCCACGACCGTTTGATCGGTGGAGAAGACCGTCGTGACCAGGAAGAAAATGATGAGCAGGAAGGCGATGTCGGCCATCGAGGCCGTAGGAATGGTGGCACTCAAGCGATGGACGTGCCGTCGGACGCGAATCATGATATTTCGTCTCCGGTTGCCACTCCGACGCCCGGATCTCGCGCCATCCGGGGCCGGGACTTCTTAGTTCGCTGCCGCCGCATAACTGGACGGCCCCTGCTCGATCTCCTTGATCGTTTCCAGGAGCATCGCTCCGGCCGTCTCCATGTTGAGCGAGATCTTGCCCACGCGCGTCACGAAGTAGTTGTAGGCGGCTTGAGTGGGGAGTGCGATGATCAACCCGGCGGCGGTCGTGATGAGGGCTTCAGAGATTCCGCCCGCGACAGCTTTCGGATTTCCCAGGCCCACTTCCGCCACCTTGTCGAAGGCGTTGATCATGCCGGTGACGGTTCCAAGAAATCCAAAGAGCGGAGCAATGTTGGCGACCGTCGCCAGGATCCAGAGAAATCGCTCCATGCGAGCGACCTCCTGGGTGGCCACGGCTTCCATGGTTCGCTCGATCTCCTCGATGGGCTTGCCGATCTGAAGCAAACCCGCTTTTATGGTGTTGGAGATGGGGCCTCCCATCGCATCGCAGATTTTGGTCGCCGTCTCCAGATCTCGCGCATGCAGGGCTCGACGCACCCGACCGACGATCTCCGCCATATTGTCCTTGATGCGATGGAGCGCCCAGGCGCGTTCGATGATCACCACCAGGCCTGCTAGCGAGCACAAAAGCAGCGGCCACATGACCGGCCCGCCGCGCACGAAGTAATCTTTCAGTGTTCCCCAGCCAAAGAGTAACAGGGGAGTGTGAAGAACCTCAGGTCCGATGTTCACCGTTTCCTTCTCCCTTCGATTTTTAGCACCGATTTTAATTTAGCGTGCTCCAATGAAAAGTCAAGCAACGCCATTCGATGATGAGAATGTCCCCCTCCGGGTGCGATCGCGTTTTCGGTGTTTCCCTCTTACCGCGCGTCTTTCTCTTAATCACCCGTTCTGACCCGGGGGACTTGACGTGGGGAAACGCCAACGTCTCCGATCTCCTTCGGTCACTCACCGATGATTTGCACGATGATGCGTCGGCGTCGGGGACGAGTATCGAAATCCACAAGCACAATCTGTTGCCAGGTACCGAGGAGCAGCTCCTTTTTGCGAAAGGGGACCGTGAGCGAAGGGCCGATGAGCGATGCCCGCAGGTGGCTGTGTCCATTATCGTCAATGGTGTTGTGCCGATAAGGGTGATTTTCCGGTATCAGCCGACGCACAGCATCCACCAGGTCGGCGACGACGTTCGGCTCGTATTCGATCGTCGTAATGCCTGCGGTCGAACCGGGAACGAAAATCGTCACGATACCTGATCCTGCCGAGCTTGAAGCGACGATCCTCGCAACGTCCGCGGTGATGTCTTTAACTTCGTCCCGACCGCGCGTTTCGTATGTCAGCTCCCGTGTTTCGACCGTCATAGAGAGCCTAATGCTACGTGATGAAGCACAGGTTTTCAAACCGCTCCCGCCCGACTTCTTCGTCAGGGGCAGACCGACACCATCCACCCGACAAGACCTCCTCGCGTGGGTTGGAACACGGAAATGGGGTAATCGGACCGATCTCCACCTGGCCCATCACCGAGAATGTCTACAAGCAGTTAGTCCCGGTTCGAAGGTAAACGCCAGGGAGCGTCTCTGGGGAGAGCGGGCCACTACCCGGAGAGGGAGCGCGGAGGTTCACCCTTTTGCGGCGAGTCAGGCTGGGAAACACGGGCCTGCACTCGTCCCCGGTGAATTTCCGGCTGTCCTGACCGCTTGGGGTTGCCGAATGTCTTTTCTCCCCCGGCGGATTCCACCTATAATGACCGGTCAATCGGAGTGAAAGCGATGACACATCCGCGAGTTTACAATTTCTCGGCGGGACCGGCGATGCTCCCTCTTTCCGTGCTTCAGCAGGCACGGGAGCATCTCATCAGCCTTCCAGGGGTCGGCATGTCCGTTTTGGAGATCAGTCACCGGTCGAGATGGTTCGAAGAGATTCTGGAGGCCGCGGAGGCGAATCTGCGTAAGCTCCTTGGTATACCGCCCCACTATCACGTGCTCTTCCTTCAGGGAGGGGCCAGCCTCCAGTTCTCCATGGTGCCGATGAATTTTCTCCGGGGACGTGGATCGGCTGATTACATCGTGACGGGCTCCTGGGGCGAGCGAGCTGTTGCCGAGGCCCGTCGCGAAGGACGTGTGCGCATTGCCTGGAGCGGTCGGGACGAAGGCTATGTCCGCGTACCCTCTCCATCGGAACTGGCGGTTGATTCCTCAGCCGCGTACGTTCATTTCACGTCAAACGAGACGATTCACGGCGTTCAGTTCGCATCCGAACCGGAGGTCGGCGATGTCCCGCTCATCTGCGACGCCTCTTCGGATTTCCTTTCGCGTCCGCTTCAGATCGAGCGATATGCCCTGCTCTATGCGGGGGCGCAGAAAAACGCGGGGCCGGCGGGGCTCACCATCGTCATCCTCCGGGATGACCTGCTGGAAGCAGCCGCCCGCAATCTTCCATCCATGCTGGATTATCGCGTTCATGCGAGCCACCGGTCGGTATACAACACACCTCCGGTCTTCGCCATTTATATCACCAAGCTTGTCACCGACTGGTTATTGGAGGAAATCGGCGGCCTGGAAAAAATGGCGGCCCGTAACCGGGAAAAGGCGCGTCTGCTCTACGACACGATTGATCGTAGCGATGGCTTTTATCGCGGCCACGCGCGACCCGACAGTCGCTCGATGATGAACGTGACCTGGCGATTGCCCTCTGTCGCTCTGGAAAAAGAGTTTCTGCGCCAGGCCGAGCAACGGGGACTCTATGAGCTGAAAGGACATCGCTCCGTCGGGGGATTGCGAGCGTCGCTTTACAATGCCATGCCCCTGGAGGGTGTGCGCGCGCTGTGCGACTTCATGAAGGAGTTTCAGCACGCTCACTCGGTCGCTCAATGATGGAGTCAGTGCGGTCCTCTGCGCCGCATAGAGCGTCGCTGAAGAGCTGAACCTGATCGAATCATTAGCCGACGTTCTTCAATCCGGCCGCTCTTAGAAACGCCCCGATCCCTCTGGGTATATTTGGTAGGGGTTCCCCTGTGGGTTCTTTCCCCGCCTTGGAAGAAACGGTCAATCCCGGCTGTTCGATGGTCACTGGTTTGAGGCTCACGCTCCTCATGTGCATCTCGACACGGCCGAGCGTCCCATCGTAGATAGCCTGGTGACGAAAGCCGGTGAGATGTGTCCGCCAGGTTCTCGATTGATGCGCACCGGGAGGTTGAGAGCGAGCGGAGCCATCACGCCCCCGCCATCATTGTAAGTTCGTTCGAGAATCGTCCGGTTCTTCCGCGGATCAATCCCGGTCGCGAGTCGGTCATCAGTATGACTCTGGCGGTAGGACCGACTTTCGAAGTGAACGAGCCGATGGGTAGATGGCCCGCAGTTTCTCCTGAAAGGGTTCGGGTAGTTTCTGCTGCGAAGGGCCGGAGGACGATGATGGGACCCGCCCATCGCAGTGCCCGTTACGCATTCGTATCGTTCCGATTGAAGCCTCTCCAGAACCGCACCCCGCTCAGGTAATGGTAAGTTTCCTCGCGCAACGGTATAGCAAGGTCTCAGCAAATATCATGCGGAATGGCGATCGAATCCGAGAGAGTACCGGTATCAACGCGAAAGAGTGAGAGAGTATGTCCTCTTTGAACAAAGAGCCCCTTCTCCTGGTGCCGGGCGACATGGCCGACCTCCCAGCAGAAGCGGATTGACAATAGGCAGTCGGGATGGGGGGAGTAAATCACCGTTCAGATCGTGCAAAGGATCGAACGTGCACTGTTGGGGTTCGTGCACCCACTCACAGAAAGTTTGGGTTGAAGAAGGAAGCCATTTCCGTCGGTTTCGTCATCATACGACCCGATGCCATAAAGCGGGCACTGGCGTTGCCGTCGGTCTCCATCCGCTCCCCGTGTGCTTCCCGCGCGACGTTACGTTCGTTGCCGATGCCATTGGCCTGTCGAGGAGGGAGGACCATGTTAATCCACATATCCCGTACAGCCGGTAGTGGCTCTTGCTTCGATCTCCGACCTAGGCTAGTCTGATGCCATCATGATTCTGGCGCGAGTCATCGGAAACGTCGTGGCGACGCAAAAGAACGAGCGGTATCAGGGGGCGCGCATCTTGCTCGTTCAACCCATTACGCCTGACGGGAAGGATCATGGTCACCCCCTGGTTGCGCTCGATGCGGTGCAGGCCGGGATCGGGGATACCGTGCTGGTCGTTCAAGAGGGATGGTCGGCATCAACGGCGGCAACGGGTGAACCGGGTGCTGCTATTGATTCGACCATCGTGGGGGTGGTTGATACAATCGAGTTCGTTGCTGACGAAAAACTGTAATGCCATTGGGGTGGCCGCGCCGCATGTGTTATCTCCGGACAGGGGTGCGGTCCTCTTTTTGCTATCCCGGTGATACTGTGGCCCATAGACCACACACGTGATGCGTAAGTGCAACATGATTAGGGGTCGCCCGGAAGTGCGCAAGCGAGAGGGCACTCCCGAAAGTGTTTGAAAACCAAGGGGTCACGCCGAGCCTCATTCCGCGCGCAGGCGGCGGCACAGGAATTGCTAACATATCTGTTGCTATGCTCACGAGGCAAACAACGATCAAGCGGCCGGTCGAAGTCAAGGGGGTGGGATTGCATACGGGCGTCAGCGTGCGCTTGCGGCTTTGTCCGGCACCGGCGTACACCGGGATTGTGTTCTGTCGTACTGATCTGGATCGGTTCGAGATTCCCGCTCGGCCCGAGCACGTAGCGCATGTGAGCTATGCGACAACGCTCGTTCGCCGGGGAGTCATGATCAGCACGGTCGAGCATTTGCTCTCGGCTCTAGCAGGGTGTGGCGTAGATAATGTACTCATCGAGATTGATTCGCTCGAGGTGCCGATCCTCGACGGGAGCGCTCTTCCATTTGTCGAGATGATCGAGGCCGCCGGGAAGGTCATTCTCGATGCTCCCCGTTACTATCTCCGCGTGCGCAAGGTTCTTTCGGTCGAAGAAGGGGACAAGCGGCTGACCCTCAGTCCCCACACGACTTTCTCCGTGTCGGGGACGATTGATTTTCCTCATCCGTTGATCGGGAGACAAACCCTCACTGTGACGCTTGATGAGCCGACCTATTCGCGTGAGATCGCTCCGGCGCGCACCTTTGGCTTTTTGCGGGAGGTTGAGGGGCTTCGGCGGATGGGCCTCATCCGTGGCGGGTCACTGGAAAATGCCATTGTTCTTGATGGGGAGAGAATCCTCAATCCCGAAGGGTTGCGCTTTGCCGACGAATTCGTCCGTCACAAGGTGCTGGATCTCATCGGTGATCTCGCGCTGCTTGGCCATCCTCTGCTCGGTCGGATCGAGGCCGAGCGTCCTGGCCATGCCTTGAATACGACGGCCGTGCGGAAACTGTTGAGCGATCCACAGGCCTGGGAACTCACGGAGCTTGATGCTCTGGGTTCCGCCGGCCCCTCGGTAGAGAAGCCGGCCATTATCCATGCCGAGACAGCTCACCCCGAAGCCGCTTCCGGTTCGAGAAGTTGGTTGATGGCGTTTAAGAGTTCCTCGATGACGTAAGGTTTTTGGACAAACCGGATGTTTGGCGCCGTCAGAATGTCCTGATCAATGTTTTCGCTGTTATAGCCACTGCTCAAGATGACTTTCACCTGAGGATTGATCCGCGTCAGCCACCGATAACACATAATTCCGCTCATCTTCGGCATGGTCAGATCGAGGATGACGATATCAATGTCGCTCACCCTCTGCTGGTACGTCTCAAGAGCTTCGGCTGCGTCCGATGCCGTCAAGGTCTGGAAACCGTAACGGTGAAGGATGGCTTGGGCAACGCGCACAACGGCTGGTTCATCGTCTACGATGAGGAGCGTGCGCCTGGCCGACGATGAGCCCGGATCAGGCATCGGACTATCAGGTGTACCGGATTCAATCGGAGCGGCGGGAAAAAGCAGCGTGATGCGGGTTCCGGCACCCGGTTTGCTCTCGACGTCAATGAGCCCTTCAAAGCTTCTCACCACGCCGTAGACAATCGCTAAACCCAATCCCGTTCCCCGACCGACCTCCTTGGTGGTGAAAAAGGGATCGAAAATACGTCGCAAGTTCTCTTCGGCGATTCCCACGCCGGTGTCGCTGACGCTGAGGGCAACGAACTCGCCCGAACGCGCTTCCCCAAGCAGTGGACGGAACGTGTGCGCGTCAATCAGCCTGTTCTCCGTCTCCAGCGTGAGGGTTCCTCCTAGCGGCATGGCGTCGCGGGCGTTGATGCAAAGGTTGACCACCGCCTGCTCGATCTGAGCCGGATCGGCTACGATTGGCCAAAGGTCATCGGCTTTTTTCAGATGGATCGTAATGGTGGGATCAAAGGTCGGGCGGAGAAACCGCACCACTTTCTCGACGATCACATTGAGGTTGATCCGCGCCGGGCGGGTCGAAATCTGGCGACTAAAGGTGAGAAGTTGTGTCGTCAACTCAGCCGCGCGTTTAGCTGCCTGCTCGATCTGCATCAGAGCCTCCCATCGGGGATCGCCCGGACTGGCTTCCCCAAGGAGCAGGGAGGCGTATCCGAGAATCACCGTCAGTAAGTTGTTGAAGTGGTGGGCGACACCCGCTGCCAGTGTCCCGACGCTCTCCAATCGCTGGGCCTGAACCAACTGTCGCTCCAGCGCTTTTTTCTCCGTCACGTCAATCAGCGTCCCTTCGTAATAGAGAACTTTTCCCCGGCGATCTGTCACCGCACGGGCATGTTCTTCGACAATGACAACGGTCCCATTTTTTCGTTTGAGGGCGAACTGAACTCCGGTCAATCTTCCCGTTCGATGCAGTTCAGCGATATTCCTTCGCCGCACGGCGGGATCGAGATAGAGCGTCCGCTCAATGTCCACCTGCAGTAGCTCATCCAGAGAATCATATCCGAGCATTTTGACGAGAGCGGGATTGGCGGCGAGGATTTTTCCCTCCGGCGTGCTTTGATACATTCCGACGACGGCTTTTTCGAACATCTCGCGGTATCGCTCTTCGGAGCGGTGGAGGTGTTCGATCAGCTCGGCTTGCCGCAGGGCAATACCGATGTGATGGGTAACGGTCCTGACCAGATTAATCTCGGAGGGATTCCAGGAGCGCTGACGGTTCACGATGCCGATGCAGGTGATAGCCTTGAGCACTCCGTCTTGTTCGACCGCGGCATAGAGGGCGGATCGTGTCCCGAGGGGCTGATACACGCGGGAATAGTAGGGGCGGGTGAGGGGATCATTCTCCACGTCAGCGATGGCGAGAACTCCCTGATCGCGGACGACCCGAACCAGTTCGCGGAATTCGGACAGCGCATATCTCCGGAGAGCCGAGGGAACACCCGGTTTAAGAAACTCATGCACCGGTTCGATGATATCCTCGGCTTCTCGCACTGTGAAAAACAGGCAGCGATCGGCGTCCAGCAAGCGAGCGAGGGCCTCGGTCGCCGCCCGCGTGACGGTGCGCACATCGGATGACCGATGAATCTCCAGAGCTAGCCGATCGAGAAGGGCGTCTCGTTCCTTCAGGGGAGACGACTCGGTGATCTCGTGAGATTCGGCGGTATCGGTTGTGGGGTCAGGCTCTTTCATTGCATCGTCACCTCGCAACCTCAAGATCGTTGACGACCTCCCTGACGCCCTCCACCTCACGAGCGATTCTCTCAGCCAGCAACTTTTCCGCGAGATTTCGCACCGTGCCACTGAGTCGTACCACGCCTTCCCGACTGGTGACCTTGATGGTCCTGATGTCAAATGCATCCGTGCGATAGAGGGCGAATTCCACTTCCTTGGAGAGTCGAAGATCCGGATCTTCCTTCGCCGGTGCCGGGGAGCGACTCGGTGCGGCTGTTTGCGAGATCGCAAGATGCAGGCTAAGTGTCCTGACGCCTGCCACACTTTTCACCAACCTCTCCACCGCCGCCTGTTCTGCTGTAGTGGGAACAATCCCCGTGACGGTGACAGCTCCCTCGGAGACGACGAACTCCAGCGGAAGATTTCGCAGGGTCGGATCCTTGAGTACGGCCTTCAGGATGGCTGCCTCTATTTCCGCATCTGACGGTTGGCGGAGCCTGGTCCCTATCCTTCCTCCGGTCAGCCTGCCTACCCTCTCCCTGAGATGGAGCGAACTGAGGTCAGCGTAATGAGAGAAAGCTACCAGGGCTGCCCCTGTGAGGATGAGGATGATCAAAACCCATCCTTTAGCCGTCAATCGTACCATGCCTGAAGCCTAGCGAAACTCCGTTGCCTCGTCAATTGGCCTGCCTGAAGCGAAAAAGTCCGATATTCTTGCAGGCCGGGGTGGGAGAGACTCCCCATCTTTCGGACTCAAAAGGGCCGATCCGTCCCTCCGTGCGTAGCTGCCGTGCATGAAGGGGGAGATCGCTCGGCGGGAGCATTTCAGCAAAGAGAAGAAGTGGTGCACCCGGCGTGATTCGAACACGCGGCCTTCGGATTCGTAGTCCGACGCTCTATCCAACTGAGCTACGGGTGCACCATGTGGCGACCCAGCGGCACACAGAATAACATCGTCACGGCTTTCCTGTCCAGACCGACAGGCCAACCTAACCGGCTCGGCTTCGGTTCGGGAAAATCTCGGGCTTGACTATGAGCCAATAAAAGAGATTCGATGCCCAATGGCTAAGGCTGATGGCGTTTCTCCTGGAGGCGATCGCAAGAACCTAACGGCAGGCACTCACCTCTTCGGGAAGGTCCTCTGAAAATCCTTCCAGAGGGCCTCCCCACCCTTGAGGGAAGAGTTCGCAATGACCTCCAAAAGCTCGCTCATGGGCCGTTGGGCTTTTCTAGAGAGCTGATCTTTGCCCTGAGCGCGCAGGCCAGTCGCTAGCGACACTTCAGGCATCGGCAAGGCGAGGGGAGAATCAGGGGGGTGAAGATACGTCCCGGCCATAAGCTGCCGTCCTTATCGAATTGAGCCGCACGAGCCCCCCGAAGGGAATCAATACCTTCACAGGTTCCCGCGGGACGGTATCTTTCACCCGAACCAGTCAAGTCTGTCGCTTCCCGACCAGGGGGGATTCAGTGAACAGCCAGAGGCTTCGGCCATCCCTGACGCGACCTATGGATGACACAGCAGATCACCGCCTCGCCCGGTCGGGATCCGAAGCGATCTATGGACTTTTCTCCATCGCTTGCTATCATTGCTGGCCTATCATGTCAGGGATCGGGCACGATCATATCCGGATAGCACTCCTTCTGTTGTGGGGATGGTCGGCAGCGAGCCGGCGACGGCAACGCGCTCAGTCGGCAGGCGGCCTCTGCATGATTGACCTCGAATCAGAACTTCATCTCTTTGGCATCCATGACGTGTTCACACCGAACCGTCAACGAGCCCGCAAGACGCGGGCGCTTGCAAGAGATTTTTGGAGGAAACAGGAAGATGAGACGGAGAACCCTTAGCGCTCTTGTACTATTTGCGGTGACGTTCGTTTCATGTCAGCAGCAGCCCACGGAAGCTGTACTCGATGAGGCGCTCAACAGCATCACCGTTGAGAGTCTCGCCGCTCACATCCGGCGTCTTGCTTCGGACGAATTTGAAGGTCGCGCTCCGGGGACGCGGGGAGAAGAACTGACGATCAATTATCTCGCCGAGGAGTTCAAGAAACTCGGTCTCGCTCCGGGTAATCCCGACGGGACCTATTTCCAGAAGGTGCCGCTTGTTGGCAGTAAGGTTGATCCATCTGCCGAACTCGTCTTCAGCGTCGGCGGACAAAAAAGGACCTTGCGCTTTGGCGATGACTTCGTCGCCTGGACCCGGCGCGTCACCGAAACCTCAAGTATCAACTCGGAGCTGGTCTTTGTCGGTTACGGGATCACTGCGCCGGAATTCGACTGGAACGATTTCAAAGACGTGGATGTGGCCGGCAAGGTGCTTGTCGTGTTGATCAACGATCCTCCCATCCCCGATCCGACCGATCCAACCAAGCTTGACGAGAAAATGTTCGGTGGAAAAGCGATGACGTACTACGGGCGGTGGACCTACAAGTTCGAATCGGCAGCCGAGCGAGGGGCTGCCGGAGCCCTCATCATCCACGAGACGGGACCGGCGGGCTATCCCTGGGAAGTGGTCAAAGGCAGTTGGAGCGGGGAGCAGTTTGATCTGGCTTCACCCGATAAGAATATGTCCGCGTGCGCCGTCGAAGGTTGGATAACCTGGGATCAGGCGCGTGCACTCTTTCAGATGGCTGGCCGGGACCTGGAGGCGCTCAAGAAGGCCGCCGTCAGCCGCCAGTTCCGCCCGGTGCCTCTCGGCGTGACAGCCTCGCTCACGCTGAGGAAGACACTGCGGACGATTGATTCCACCAACGTCATCGCGCGATTGGACGGTAGCGATCCCAAACATAAGAACGAATACGTCGTTTACACGGCGCACTGGGATCATCTGGGGATAGGCCCCGAGGTGAAGGGAGATCGCATATATAACGGGGCGCTGGATAACGCGTCGGGGACAGCGGGATTGCTGGAGATCGCCAAAGTCTACAGTCGCCTGCGCCCGGCCCCGAAGCGATCCATTCTGTTTCTCGCTGTGACAGCGGAAGAGAAGGGGCTGCTCGGTTCGGCCTATTACGCCCGGAATCCGCTTTATCCGCTGGAGAAAACGCTGGCCGTCATCAATATGGATGGATTGAACGTTGACGGTCGCACACGAGACATCACGATCATCGGGTTGGGGAACTCGACGCTCGATGATCTGGTAAAAACTGTAGCCGCCGAGCAGGGACGGACAATTCGCCCCGATCCGGAACCGGAGAAAGGATTCTTCTATCGGTCCGATCACTTCAGTTTCGCCAAACAGGGCGTGCCCGCGCTCTTCACCGATTCGGGAATTGACTATGTGGGCAAGCCCGAAGGGTGGGGGCTGACCATGCGCCAGCGATACACGGCGGAGCGCTATCACAAACCCCAGGATGAATTCGATCCGGCGTGGGACCTGAGCGGGGCGGTCGAGGATTTGCGATTGCTCGTGAAGGTGGGATACCTGGTGGCTACTGGCGACCGCTGGCCCGAGTGGAACCCGGGGACCGAATTCAAAGCGATCCGCGAGAAAATGCTTCAAAAGAAGTGAGACCCGCGGACGTCGCGCGAAAGGTCCTCAACGGAGCCCTCGCCTCACGCTTCAGCCGTAGAGGTCGGGTTCGCCCGGTGGGCGCGTCGCCCACCGTTTGTGGACCCAAACCCAGTGATCGGGATACTGACGCACGAAGGATTCGATCACCTCGTTGAGCCGTTCGGTGTTCACTACGAGATCCTGTGCGTGGTCACCGGTGCGCACGAGATCAACCGGCGGATCAAAGCGAAGAGTATGCCGTCGCGTCCGCTCGTCCCAGATGAGAAATCCCGGAATGATCGGAGCGCCGGTCCTCAGGGCGAAACGAGTGAGTATCGGGGAGGTGCAGCAGGTGATGCCGAGGAACTTACAAAAGACGCCCTCCTGAGGCTGAGTGTTTAAATCCATGAGGACGCCTACAGCTTCACCGCGACGCAGAGCTGCCAGAACTTGCCGCGCGGCATCCTTCTTATCAATTGGGTGATTGCCGCTGAGCGTGCGGTAGCGCTCGATCAATCGGTCCAGCAGAGGATTGTCCAGTCGTCGCACGAGGAAATTTAACGGATGGCCGTAGAGGGCATGAGCGAACGGACTCAGTTCCCATGCCCCGAAATGCGCCGTAAGGATTAACACGCCACGCCCCTGACGGATCGCCTGCTCATAATGCTCCAGTCCCGCGTACTGAACGACCTCGGCGATATTCTCGCGGTGCAACTTGGGGAACTGACTGAACTCGGCAAGATGCCGGCCAAGCATTCGAAAGACGCGCCGGAGTAAGTCCCGGCGCTCAGCACGATGGAGATGGGGGAAGACGAGTTCGAGATTTCTTTCTCCCACACGCCGCAGACGTCGCCAGCCGACATAGACGAGCAAGCCAATGCCTTCTCCCAGCCGCAGGGCCCACCGCCGCGGCAAAAGGCCTAAAAATTTCACCACCATCAGTGCGGGGATGTACTCAATGAGGTCACGAAGCCAGTGCCGCCTGCGCATTCCGAAGGGCGCCAAAGTAGCACAGCTTCTCATGAGCTGTCAAATGGCTCCTCTGGCACGATCCGGCATGGGAGCAGATCGCGGAGTGCGTCGCTTGAGGAAGCGGATCAGGCTTGGAGGGCGTGGTTATAGGTGCCGACTGAGGCCAGATCGTGTTCATCCGGGGTGATGTATTTTACAGATCAGGACGTCCCCTCAAACTGGTTCGACGTGAATAGTAATCTGGCAGTGCCCCAGCTTATCCATCAGGCGGTGCTCGATCTCTTCGGTCACCTGGTGGGCGCGACGGAGGTCATAATGGTCAACTAAAACGCGAAGTTCAATGAAGAGCTTCTCCCCGTCGCTCCGGGAGCGAATATCGTGAACGCTACTGACGCCGGGCACCTGGCGCACGATCTCTTCGATGATTTCCGGACGCACCATGGAGGCGTCAACGAGAACAGGCACCGACTCGGTAAAGATTTGCCATCCACCGTAAGCGATCAATCCAGAGATCGCCAGGGCAAACAAGGGATCGAGGGTGGGCATCCCGAGGCGAATGAAAAACAGTCCTCCCACCAGTGAGCTGCTGACGAGAATGTCGGTGCGGGTATGGAGGGAGTCTGCCAGAAGGAAACTGCTCCCCAACTGTCGGCCTCGCTGGCGTTCGTACAGGTAGACGATGACATTGATGACGATCGTGGCGATCATGACAACAAGTGTGAGGTGCGAAACCTGAACCCTGATCATCTCCGGATTAAAGAGTCGTCGGATCGCACTCGCTGCGATTTCAAAACAGGTGAACAAAAGCAATCCCCCGAGCGCAAAAGCTGCCAGGGATTCAATCTTCCGATGACCGTAGGGGTGGCCCGTGTCGGGCGCTGCCGTTGCATACCGAATGATGATGAGTCCGACAATATTATTGAGCGAATCAACGGAAGAGTGGGCAGCATCGCTGAGGATACTGAGCGAACGCGCTTTCCACCCGATTACAAGCTTCCCTACAACGACCGTCAGGTTGAGACCGAGGACCTGGAGGAGCACCCGGCGGACTTGCGTTTGGTAGTTCTCCCGGACCGATGTCCTCAACCGAGGGTCTTTCTCAGGCATCGTTTTCATTCACGCCAACGTACTGTTTAGGTTCGCCCCAAGTATAGCCACTGGTAGGAAAATGCTCAACAGGTTCTCCGGTTATGTTTCGCGCGAATGGTTTGCCAACAACTACTGACGACGAAGAGGGAACAAAGAAAAAGGGTCTACGAGCCTCGTTTTTTTCTCCCCCCTCAGAGCAATTTCCGTTCCTCGGACGTGCCCCCAGGTCAATGTCTCACCTGCGCACGCAGGCCCTCAGAGGGGGTGCCGGACGTGAAACACCCGGAAGTAGTGCAACGTGGCAGCTTGTTGTCGAGACGCGCCCAGGCAAAGCCTCGTAGGACTTAGGCCGCTCGGTAGAGGGCATAAGCGGTCTGATGCAACCGTAGTGTCGGAAAATTTCTCGCCCGATAGTCTAGGTTTCAGCGTCTGTCAGAGTGCGAGGCTGCGCACGCGGGCGGCCCACCTTCTGAGCAGTTGAACCACACTACCGCGAAAAAGGTCGAGGGAGGGTGCTTCTCGACACCACCGCTTCTTCTCGGAAAAACCTGCTCGAGACTATCATCGTTTGTTTACCGCCGCAGGACGATCTCCCGAGGAGGATACGAAACTCCACGCGGTCAGTTGCTTGGCTGATCTATTTTGAATTTCGCAATGAGAAGCTCGCGCTGCGGCGACCCCGGCCTGACACCTATGACTCCGTACCCGTAGAAGTACCCATCTGGACCCCTTACCATAGGGGAAAGGCGGCCCATTACCTCCACACCGCATAAGTGTTCTCCGCGTTCGTTGAAGATGGCAAGGGATCGCTGCTGGGTGTGAACGTCAACTCGGCGCGCCAGGATCATTCCGTCCTTCCAGCCGATGATGTCATCAAACCTCTGGTCACCGGAGAGTGTGCGGATGGGGGATCCCTTGTGATCGAAAATCCGGAGCGCTCCATCAGGAAGAAGAGAAAGAATGCGGCCTTTTCCGTCCATTGCGATCTGCGGATGCGTAGGTGAGATCCGCCCAAATAAGGCCCCTTCGACATCCGTTACGAATGGGGTGATCTCCCCCGACCGTGAGATCTTGAAGATCATGAAGTCCGTCCCACCTCGAGTGCCTGCCGCATAAATCGTGTCATCTGAGCAGGAGAGAATGTGATAGGCGTAGAATCCATCGGGGGTAAAAACATGCTCTAATTTCCCCAACGTGTCAAAGACCAGAATCTGATTCCGCCACTGCAGCCCGTACCAGAGCGCCGACAGGTAGATTCTCCCGGAGTGATAGTGGAGCGATGATACATGCGCCGCCTTGGTATTTTCACCAAAGGGACTCTCCAGCGGCAACAGCCAAAGGATCCGCCCCATGGGGTCAGATTTGAGCAAATAGGCGCGCTCGCCTCTTGTACCATCTCGGACGGAGAAGCTCGCGTAAATATTCCCGACCTCATCAACGGCTATCTTCACCAGGCTAAGACCCGCAGTCGGAGATATGTCCAGAGGGAGAGACATACGGATGGAAGCAGTCTCTCTCACCTTGCAGGTCGGTGGTTGTCCCCTGATTGACGTCGCTATAAGAAGCACGCTGCTGAGGATCATAACTGACAATCTCTTCATAGGCAGTCCCTCCTCTTGATGTTAATTCTCATCAAAGGCGGTCTCCAGCATCACATTACGGATCATGCCGGTGGTGGTTACTCAATACCGCAAGGCACCCACCAGTTGCAAAGCTGCACCGGACAGTTGCCAGATTGTCCTTGCTCGGGTGGTGTGAAACAGTCGTACGTAGTCAGATAAATGAGAAAATTCCCGGGCCAGGTGACTGCGTCGGTGCACAAGACACACTCTCCCCTGGTATTGCAACATTTGATAGCGTAATCGAAGCACTCCTGACACAATCCCTACCCTCCTGAGCAAGTGGCCGCGAAGTGCGAAGGGCGGGCAGTGACAACTCTTCCTCCCCTCACTATCTCAGGCGGTGCGGTCAAGAGGGCAAGCCAAAAGAAGACTGACCCGATGGGGTAAGCTCGCTTTCCCATAAGCCTAGGCCTCCTTTGGCGGACCGCATTTTACTCCCTCTCTCTGTATCTGTCAAGGAAGAAATTTCCGCACACGTCCTTTCACTCTGGCCGCCCCCCGTGGGCCATTCCTCCGTCGGAGTCGCTGAGGGGAAGGCGACTTTGGCGACGGATCATCTTACAGATACGCTCCTCCTGCCTGGCGATCTGGTCCCGAGTTTTCGGCGGGCCATCATGGCAATCATCATGCCTGCTCGTTGGGGGGCATCTGTTGCCTTGAACTATAGACGGATGAGACATCGAGCAGAATCCCCTTGACCTGACCTTCGGAGTTGGTCATTGATGACTATGCCTTCGGTCAAGGGCTGCAGTGGTCCCCCCACATAGATATAGCAGCAGAGTAAGCCGCGGGCCTGTCGTGATTTGACTCTGGAGGTGAGGGCTTCTATAGTTGCTGCCTCATGAGACGCGGATCCTGGAGGCGGTGTTCGTGAAGATGCGTCCAAGTCATACTGTGGAAAGTTCAAAAAGCGGAGCTTCCCTCTTGACAGTCAGTGGAGTCATGCGGCATTTGAAAGCGCGAGGAAGGGATGAAAATCGGCAGGCCGGTAGTGAGAACGTGTGCGCCGAACCGGCGTCATCGGGGTGGAGAAGGGAATGATCGCGCAATTGACGGGAAAGCTTCTCCAGAAACATCCCACAGCCGTTGTCATTGACGTTCAGGGCGTCGGCTACGAGGTGATAATCCCGCTTTCGACGTACTATGAGATTGGCGAGGTGGGATCAACCGTTTCGCTTCTGACCTATACTTATGTCCGCGAGGACGCGCTCCAGCTCTACGGATTCCACACGGCGAGAGAAAGGGATTTATTCCTGCGGCTGATCTCTGTCTCCGGGGTGGGGCCCAAGCTGGCCATTACGATCCTATCGGGTTTGAGCGTTGACCAGCTCATTCCCGCCATCCGAACTAACGATGTTGCGCGTCTGATGGCTATCCCCGGAGTGGGGAAGAAAACGGCGGAACGGCTCATCGTTGAATTGCGCGATAAACTCGTCGCCCTGTCGAGCGACGAAGCCGAAGCGGCTTATCGGCAGATGAGCGCCGCTGAAGCCGCCGACGAAGAGGTCAAGCGGGATGTCATCTCAGCGCTCATGAACCTAGGCTATCCCCGGCCTCTCGCCGAGCGAGCTGTGACGGCCGCTCTGGAGAGCGAAACTGATCACTCCACCGAATGGATTCTGAAGCAGGCATTAAAACGCCTGTTCCGGTGATGGGGCGGACGAGACGAATTCCCTTTATGCTTTTTCATTCGATATTTGCTGAGCGTTCGCGCGTGTGGGACGTACGCACTTACTGCCGGTAGACTGCTTGACGGCCACGGAAGCGGGAAACTACAATAAGGCCGCATTTTGCACAGACGCCGGAGTGGCGGAATTGGCAGACGCGCCAGACTCAAAATCTGGTGGAAACTGAGCTTTCCGTGTCGGTTCGACTCCGACCTCCGGCACCATTCCCCTGACGAATTAAGCTGCCGAAACTGATTCTGGTAAGAGATGAGACTGGCAAAGGGGAGTAATGAAGCGTGCATGATTATCTCGCTATCGAAGGCGTGCTGCCGGTTCGTCGTGCACGATGATGGTCGGTAGCTGATCATGGGGATGTACGGTCCCAGCGGGCTTGTCGGCGCTACTGCCTCTCTCATACAGCGTCCGGCTCCGGCAACGGCTGTGACGATCACCCGCTGTCGCGTACGCCGGAGGGTGGCTGAGGAATTCCTCCATCGGGTCGAACAGACAGATGACTTCTTGCGTCTTCTCATTCAAATGGTCAGCCGGGAAGCGTATGAGCAAGCTCTGAACCACGCCACACTGGAACTGCTTTCAAGCGAGAGCGTTTGGAGCAGTTCCTTTGGGAGTGGATTTCCTCAATGGAAGGAGTCAAGGAGCAGAAGCCCATTCCCCTGCACCTTTCGCTCAAACAGTGGGAGCTGGTCGAAGTGATCGCCGTCACATTGGGACACTTGAGCCGAATTCAGAAGAAGATAGAGCAGGGAAGGTATCATTCGCCGACAGAAAGGGTGGCTGATTGTCTTTGATCCTCAACGTCTTTGGCATCGGCTTGAGTTCTAATCACGGATAAGCGGGAGGGAATATGCTCCTCCCCGCCTTCCGCTTTCCGACTGCTGATTTCTGACTCTCACTGTCTTGACCTATATCAAGAACGGCCTTGATCTCGATCAATGGCACGAAGGGTTGAACTCAATATAATTGCAGCAGGATCGTGCTGAGGAACCGGAGTTCACAGGCCACTGCGTACTCCTTGGAGCGGTATAGGAGAAACTAACCAGAGTGGCTAACAGCGCGGCGAAGTGTGTCCTGGCCCTTTCAATGGCTGCGGCTTGGACCGGCCCATTTCAATCGGCGGAGATTCGGGCAAACCGTCTGACGTTGGCGCCTGTGCTCGGGTCTTCACAGTCGGGCATAGAACCGAAGATGATCGAGCATCTACAGTAAAGCTAGTGACCCTTCTTTGAATTACGCCGGAAGCCTCAGCGGGCGAGTTCCAGTTCGAGGTGGAGGATTTCAAACGGCCCATTCTGGCTAGAGCCGGTGGAGGCGGTAGGGTTTCAGATACAGACAGGATAGTAGGGAGAGTAAGGGATGAAGCGGGTGGAAGTGGTGTCGGGGATGAAGCTCAAAGGGATTGGGGGTCGGGGTCGAGAAGAGTCTCACCCTGCTGCGAAGGGGCTCTTCATCTATCTGGGTGGTGAGCGAAGCGACTTGGCGGGGACCAGGGTCGCTCAGCGATCGGGGTTAACCTGACGACTGTGGGGCGAGGGTATGAATGGACGCAGCAGCGAATGGAGGCTGATGAGGCGTTGGGGAACTCGGTGAACCGCATCCTGGATGAGGAGATGCGTACTACGCATGTCTGACCCCCTCCGGTTGACCGCTCTTTCACTTGCGCATGCCTGACTGGCTCCGGTTTGACCGACTGTTGGTCCCAGCCCAGACCCGCATGAATGCCGAAACTCAATCCCGACGGCCCCTACTGACGGTGGGCACATTGAGTGTCTCGCCACGGACAACGGCCTGACGGCCGTCGCCTCAGACCAATCTGTCTGGGCGAATCATTCGTCGGGGCTGCTCAGGAAAGTTTCACCTTGGCATGTGGTTTTGCTCTATATAATATCGCGGCAAGAGGGAGGTTAGGATTGCAAGGTGAGTGGAAGAACCGATCGAGATTGCTCCTGTTGACTGACCCTTTGCAAGGGGACTGTGCGAGCGCCAGGCTCCAGCGGAAAGTCAGGTTGATCCCCTAAAGGTCAAATGATTATTTGAAGCGGCAGAGTGAGACGGGTCTCACGATCTGGACAACCTGAGATGTCTCGGACCTCCGCCAATTGAGCGGCTATTCAGGTAAATGGAGGTGGAGTATGAGCCGTTTTAAGAAGCTCCGCTATCTGTTACCCGGCTCCAGCCCCTCCAAGCGTTTAGGTTAGATCACGATTATACAAAGACTCTTGCGAACGAAGGATTGGAGACCAGGCTATGACCTGTCTTAAGATTCCTCGCACTTACTTAACGCTGGGGGTACAAGCCTTTCATTTATCGGTGAGGGTGAATGTCTTGAGAAGCCATAAGATTCCACTCCTTGGGGGCCTTGGTCGTGTTTCCCTGCTTGCTTCAGCGGGTATCAGTTTCGCCGAATTCGGCTTTTGTGTAATACACTGCTTTATTTGGAGCTGAGCTATGGTGTGCCTTAGAAATCTCTGCCATTGGGTGGTCCGGATATTCAAAGAAAAAAATGATGAGCAAATTCATGCGCTTGGGGCTGTTGATGGGGATCATCTTAGCCACCCTTTGGACAGGTGGTCCCGGCTTCGAGCCACGATCCTTTTCTCAGTTACTGGGTCCGGCCTCGCGATCCTTCTCTGCGGTCTCGCCACCACATTGTGGCTCGCATCAGGGAACGGATCGCAACGCGATCCCTGTCAGGATTGGAATCCGAGATTTCAGCCGTCGAGTGCGCCCGTCGGACAGCCGGAGGTTCAGCTTTCCGTTTCGGTCACCCGCCCGCCGACCCTCCCGCCGGAGTCCTTTCTCGGCGTGGAGTTACAGCAAGCGCCGGAATTCCCCAGCAATTCTGGAATCATCGTCCTTGGGTGGTCTGGACTCATGGTCCGCATCAGCACATCAGGAGCCCGTCCCGGTAATTACAATGTTCGTGTGATTGTGAGTCTCAGACTCTCTACCGGCGTGTTCCCTCTCGATTGCCCCGTTCCGTTCACGGTAGGAGGGCAACCACCCGTGGATAATGGCGTGCTGCGGTTCACCAATTTCATTGATCCGGTTCAAAAACCTCCCTGTGGCTGCACCGACGGATCGCGCATGAGTTTCACTGCAGGCGAATGCGCCAAATGCGCGACCATTGGCTCATATCCAGGAATTGATCAAGATACTGGCGGCAAAACCGTCTATCTGCATAACGGGGAGTTCGTCCTCCACGAAGTGGACCTGGAGATTCCTGGACGCGGCTTCAACTGGAAGCACGCCCGATCCTATCGCAGCGGCATCCTCTTCAACGGGCCACAGGGGCAGAGCTGGGAGTTCAACTACAATCGGCGGCTGGTCGTGATGCTCGGCGGAGAGGTCGTGAGGATGGACGGCTTCGCCCGCGCCGACCTGTATGCGCGAAATCCCGACGGGAGCTATGCGGCCCCTCGGGGATTTTATATCTCCTTGATCAGAAATCCCGATGGCAGCTTCATGGAGCGGGAGCCCAATGGGACGAAGATCTTCTACAGTCAGGCTGATCGCCAGGGCATCGCCCGGATGACACAGGTGGTGGATCGCAACGGCAACACCATGCGGTTCATCTACAACGAGCAGAACCAACTCATCCGAGTCATTGATACCCTGGGGAGGCCGATTGAGTATCGTTACAACGACCAGGGGCGGCTCAGCGAAGTGCAGGATTTCATGGGTCGCTCGATTCGGTTTGAGTATGATGGCAACGGCGATCTGGTGGCGGTGACTTCGCCTGCCGTCACCGGCACGCCCACCCGAAACGACTTCCCGCAAGGCAAGACGACCCGCTACACCTACTCGTCGGGATTTGCCGATGAACGGCTCAATCACAACCTGCTTACGATCACCGCACCCAACGAGGTGGCTTCTGGGGGTGAGCCTCGAATTCGGATCGAATATGACACCACCCCCGCGTCGCTCACGGTGGATCGGGTGCTGCGCCAAACCCTCGGAGGCACCAATCGGCCCGCTCAATTCGTCGGCGGAGGAATTCAATTTCGCTCTGATATGCGCATGCCCGCCGGAGGCACGATCCGCTATGAGTATCGCTTCTTGGGCATGGTGCCGCCAGGCGATTTCACCTCGCCGGTCAGCCAGACCACCGTCACTGACCGCAACGGCAACCGAACCGAGTATCAATTCAATCAACTGGGCAACATCGTGCGCATCCGGGAATTCACCAACCGTGACGTCAGACCAAGCGATCCCGATTTCTTCGAGACGCGCTATGAGTATAACCGGGATGGAGAGTTGCTTCGCCAGATCCATCCCGAAGGGAACAGCGTGGAATACGTCTATGATGATCGGAATGCGGATCGCTTCCAGCAAGGCAACCTGCTGAGGGAAGTCCGACGGCCCGATAGCAAGCGTGGTGGAGACCAGGAGTTCATCGCGCGGGCGATGACCTACGAGCCGATCTACAACCAGGTGCGGACCGTGACTGAAGCCCGTGGGAATGATCCAACTTATGTCCCACAGAATGGCGGAGCCAACAGCCCTGAGCGATACACCACTGTTTACATCTTCGATTATCAGGAAGGGACGAACTTCGCCGCGCTCGCTCGCGAACTCGGAGTAAGCGAGAGTGAGGTGCGGCGACGGTTGCAGGATATTCCCATGGGGCTGGGGGATGTGAACGGTGATGGGCGGACGGATCAGATTGCGGGCAACGTGGTGAAGGTGATTCGTCCGACAGCTAATCTGCTGCCTGATTCCAACATGGCGCGGATCGAGCGGGACACGCAACAATCCATCGAGGAGACCTACACATATAACCGCTTTGGGCAGTTGATCCGCCAGCGCGATCCCGAAGGCAACGTCACGGTTTACAACTATTACCCCGAGAACGATCCCGATGGCGATGGCAAGGATCTGACGCCAGGCGTGAGCAGCGAGCCGTTTGGGTATTTGAAGGAGGAGATGCGCGACGCCGTGAGTTCGCCGGAGCGGAATTCGGGCACTAACCCCAAGCCGTCTGAAATTCAGCGGCAGTATTTTTATGATCGTGTGGGGAACGTGATCGGCGAGCTGGATGGTCGCGGAATCTTGACGCGGTATGTAGTCAATCAACTGAACCAGGTCGTTCAAATCATCCGCGCCGCTGATGTTTCGGAGGCGCGGCGCAATGCGGAAGAGCCGAACTGGGCTGGCTGTGGCGATGCCACACTCGTTGAGTGCAGTCGGAGAATGGTGGCGTTCGGCTATCGCACGAACATATTCTACGACTTTAACAACAATGTCATTCGCCGCGAGATCGAAAATCGGGATTCCAACAACGAATCGCTCGCCGGGCAGTTCGTCGAGTACACGATGGCTTACGACATCTTGGATAACGAGATCGAGAGGATGGAGGAAGTGAGCGAGAACCCGCGCGAGATTCTGGTCACCCGCTATCGGTACGACCGGAACGAAAATCGCGTGCTGGAGATCAGCCCCGTCGCCGTAGCCGGCGACCAACCAAGCAACGTGGTCTCGTACGTCTACGATGAGCGGGATTTGCTGTTCACGTCAACGAGAGGTGGGGTGACGAATCAGTTCCGAAGTTTGGAGGCGCACGCCGACATCCCGGAGCGGAACCGCATACCGAATAGCCCTGACATCTCCACCTTTACCCGCGCCTATGATCTGAACCGCAACTTGATTCAGCTCATTGACGGCGCTGATAACAATGGCGACGGTCAGCCAGAAGTGACGACGTACCTCTATGATGGCTTCGACCGGCAGGTGAGCGTCATCGACGCCGTGGGCAACCAGAGCTTCACGCAATATGATCCCGCTGGCAACGTCGTGCGCGTGTCCAACTTCGGGCCGGTGGGCGGCAAGAGCCCGACGAGCAATGCCGCCGCCACGTTCGCCCAGCCGCTGACATTGCAAAGTTTCCGCCAGCCGCTCCTCAGTCAGGTCGAGTACAAGTACGATGAGCTGAGCCGGATGTTCGAGCGCAACGACCGGCTGTTTGTCTACAGCGGAGTGACCTATGTGCGGGCACCGGTGCTCCAAGATGGGCCGCTTGGCCAAAGCAACGATGGTTGGGTGACGACTCGGTACGAATACGACCGCAAGAGCCGCCGCACCTTCCTGATCGAGGATGACCTGAGCACTTTCCGGACGCTCTATGATGGCGTGGACCGCGTGATCCGCGAGATCGATCCAGAAGGAAACGAAGTGCGCTATACCTACGACGACGACAACAACAGGACGAAGATCGTCGAGATTGAGATCACCCAGCGAGACGATGTCGCCGCGGGCAAAGTGCCCGACTTACGCGAAACCTTCACCACGCTCAACGTTTACGACTCGCTCAATCGCCTGATCCGCACGACGGACAACATCGGGCAAACGACGCGCTACCACTACGATAGCCGGGATAACCTCATCTTCACCGCCGACGCTCAGCACTCCAAAGAGGACGCTGATTTGATCGCTGACCCGTTGGGGCTCTTCCCGGCGGTCGGTCAAGATTCGCGGGGAGTGACACGTATCAATAAGCCTGGCAACACGATGGAGTACTTCTACGACGGCATCAACCGCAAGATCGCCGAAGTGCGCCACCTGCGTGTGGACGGTCAAGGGAAGAACCCGATTGACACCAGCAACCCGGCCAATCCCGACGGGCTGATCGTGATTGATTACGATTGGGACTTGAACAGTCGCCTGGTCGCTATGGCCGACGATGGCAGCCTGCCCGGCGACCAGAACACTTCAATCGGCGTCATTGAGCGGGTCAACCCTAAGGGCAATGTCACCCGCTATGTCTACGATGACCTCAATCGTCTCAAGCAAGAGATCTTCGACGATGGCACGATCAACGACTACACCTACGATGCCGACGATAATCTCGTGCGCATGATTGACGAAAACGGCTCACTCATTCGCAACACGTACGACGGGATCAACCGCCTTGTGCGCAAGGACATTGAGCGGGCGACTTCCGCCACGCCGCATCCGGCGGGCGGCTTTAAAGACCCGAACGTCACCTGGCAGGTCATTGGCACGACGCTGCAAGAGTTCGAGTACGACGGGCTCTCGCGCATAACCCGCTCGTTCGACAATAACGAGCCTGACGACGTCGATGACGACGCCACCGTCACTTACGTTTATGACTCCCTGAGCCGCCTGCTCGAAGAAGTGCAAAATGGCCACGCAGTTTCTTCTCGCTGGTCCGGCGACAACAACCGCATCGGCCTCGTCTACCCCAACGGCCGCGAACTGAAAATCACCTTTGACAAGCTTGACCGCATCGACCGCATCAGCGACCACGGACTACGGACCAGGGGCAACGGACCAGTTGTAGATTACGATTACATCGGCTCTGGGCGAGTGCTCGAGCGCACTTATGCGAACGGGGTGCGGCTGACGTATCTGGATGATGCGCGCCAGGAACAGATTGGCTACGATGGGCTCAAGCGGATGGTGCTCCACCGGCATCTGCGGCAGGATAATAGCCTGGTGGCCAGCTTCGCCTACAGTTACGACCGGGCCAACAACAAGCTCTTCGAGATTAGGCAACACGACAACAACCTCCGCGAGGACTACACCTATGACTCCATCTATCGCCTGGTGCGCTTCGCCCGCCAGCGGGAGCCGGAGGACACCTGGCAGCTCGACGGCGCGAACAACTGGGCCAGTCGCCGGGGCGTGGCCAACCAGGTCAATAACATGAACGAGTACGCCTCCT